>JBCCSO010000431.1:0-4736 GCA_039199965.1 Chloroflexota bacterium
CAGACTTCGGCCGGATGATGAGAACTTCTAAGTATCCACTAGAGGCTGATCGCAAAAATGACCCGCTGTGGACCGACGTCATTCAGCACACAGAAAATCCACCCACAATGGGTGGCTCAACTGAAGTTGGAGACGTAAGCTGGATTACTCCCACAGGCCAAGTGACCACCACATGCTGGCCCTTAGGCACCCCGGGCCACAGTTGGCAAATCGTCGCCTCAGTTGGTTCAGGCATTGGCAAACAAGGGATGATGTTGGCCTCTAAGTCGATGGCGCTCGCGGGGCTTGATCTGCTCACAAAACCAGATTTATTGGCCGATGTCAAAGCCGAGTTCGCCCAGAAAAAGGCCGGCCGAGAATATATTACCCCCATCCCTGAAGGGACTGGTGCGCCACTGCCTTAAATTTATCTTATTAACTTCCATCTCATCAATTTTCACAAACAAGGATTTCTCATGAGTACTCTATTTGACTTGTCGGGCAAAGTCGCCCTAATTACTGGAGCAAGCCGGGGGATTGGTGAAGCCATCGCCCATGCGTATGCTGACGCAGGTGCAAATGTGGTTTTAGCCAGCCGCAAACAAGAAGGGCTTGATCCGGTCGCGGCCGCGATTAATGCCAAAGATGGCGGCCGAGCGATTGCGGTTGCTGCACACACCGGATCAGCGGAAGCAATTCAAGCAGTGATTGATGCCGCAACCAATGAATTTGGCGGGATAGATATCTGTGTCAACAATGCGGCCACGAACCCGCACTTTGGCCCCTTCATGACGGCCGAAGACAGCCACTGGCAAAAGATCATGGACGTCAACGTTATTGGCTATTTCCGCGTGGTTAAAGCCTGCTTGCCCAGTATGCAAGCGCGCGGCGGTGGCAAAGTTATTAACATCGCCTCAATTGCGGGCACAGAGCCCCAACCGATGATGGGTGTTTACTGCGTGAGCAAAGCGGCCGTGATTATGATGACCCAGCAAATGGCGGCCGAATTGGCGCAGCACAATGTGCAGGTCAACGCCATCGCCCCCGGCTTTATCAAAACCGCGTTTAGCTCAGCCATCTGGCAAAACGAGTCGGTCAACAAGCAGGTGACCGCCCAAATTCCACAGCACCGCATCGCTGAGCCCGAAGAGTTAACCGGCATGGCGCTCTACTTGGCGGCTGAGGCCTCAAGCTTTACAACCGGTGCAGTCATGCTTGTAGACGGCGGTCAAAAAATCTCTATTGGAATTTAATTGTCTACACGAATAGCCACCTACACATATATTTTCATCACGGTTGCAATCGTTGCAGCGTACAGCCTTTTGTGGATGCCCCTATTCCAGAATCCATCGGGCATTGTGAACCGTGACTTCACTATTTTCGCTACGGCCGTCAAAGTAGCTGAGGAGGCTGGATACCCGGCCGTTTTTGACATTGCATTGCAAAAGCAAGCCCAAGAAGAAATTGTTGGAGACAAAATCTCCATTGGTGGGGGAATGCTTCCCTTTAACCATCCCCCCATCTTACTTCCGCTTATGCAGGTTCTCATTAATCCGGGAAACCTACCCCGCTCATTTCTACTGTGGACGGCCGTTAATCTAATTTTGGTTGGCACTTGCTTAGCCATTACCGGCCGCTGGCTGGCCCAAAAAGGTATCCCTTATCAGCAGCAATTTGTTTTATGGCTCCCGCTTATCTTGCTTTACCCGCTGCATCAGGCCCTTTTTCAAGGCCAAGATGTGCTGGTCCCTATGCTGGGGCTTGTCATTTGGGCAATAGGCACCAACCACAACCGATACGGTGTTGCAGGCGTGGGGCTTTCATTAACAGTGCTAATGCCACAAATAGCACTTGCGCTGGCAATCCCGCTATTTTGGGGACAGCGAAAGGTTTTCTACTCATTCATCGTATCAGCCGGTGCCATGGCATTCATTTCAATCGGCATGATCCGCATACCGGGCACACTTGATTTTATAAACATGATCATAGAAACGGCCGGGGCATCAGGAGACACTTTTGGCGTAAATAAGCAGGTCATGCTTAACGCCAGCGGTATTTTCTTGAGGCTTTGGCCCAGTGCGCCCGAAACTATTCTGTCTTTGGTGACATGGGGCGTCTACCTAGGCGGTATTGGTTATCTGTGCTGGCTTCACCACGCTTATAAAGATGACGATCCAGAAGCCCATTTGATCGTAATTGGCATATCCATTGTCGTTGCCATGTTCGCATCCCCCCATTTGCACGTCCACAGCATGTCTGTGCTATGGGTACCACTTGCTGTCTTTTATTGGGGATGGCATCACTATGAACACCGGTCTTTAGTGGGTGGAGGACTGCTGGCCCTTACAGGTTCGGCCGTTATGTTTTTGCTCAACTTACCCAGTTTTGGTTTAAATTGGCTTCCCACCATCGCAGTCTTAGCAGGGTTATTATTTAGCTTTTACCGTTGGCTACACCTGAGCAAATCTGATTAAACCATGCGGCGCACCGTAATAATCGTTTATTTCTTTGGCTCCCTTCTGCTTATTGGTGTTTATGGGCTGATTTGGAGCAGCATTGTTCAAAACCCAGCAGATGCGGTAAACCGAGACTTTTTAAGCTTTGCAATAGCTGATTACGTGATTGAGCGTCATGGATACCTTGATTTGTACGATATAGGTCTTCAATCATCAGCCATGACAGCTATTGTTGAGGGGCCTATTCTTTTAGAAGGCAGCCTGCTCCCTTTTGTTCACCCACCGTTTTTAATGCCGGTTATGGTGTTGTTTATCAATGAGGACCCCTTCGGTTCATTTCTCAGGTGGACCCTCGCCACGCTGATGCTTTTGATACCGTGCATCTGGCTATCGCACCAGTTTTTAAAGCAAAAAAATATTGCAGAGCCGTGGTGGATATTGATCCCGCTTTTTTTATTGGCACCACTGCACATAAACCTTTTCCAAGGGCAAGACCTCATTTTTTTACTGTTCGGGCTGCTTGTTTTTGTGTGGGGTGTTGATCAAGACAACGATCTAATTGGCGGAATGGGGCTCAGCTTGACGACCATCTCACCGCATTTGGCAGTCTTGTTTGCAATTCCTCTTTTCTTCAGCAATAGAAAGCTATTTGCTTGGTTTTGTGCTTTTGCCGCAATTTTGGTTAGCTTTAGCCTTTTTCTAATTGGTTTTGATGGGCTAGCAGACTTTCTAAATATCATTCGGGTGACAGCAGCGGCCGAAGGCAGCAGCTACGGGGTTAACAAAGTAGAAATGTTCAACCTTATCGGCCTATCGCTACGACTGTGGCCAACTATGCCCATTCACCTTGTAACCACTATTACTTGGAGTGGATACGCGCTGGCGATACTGTTACTTTGTCGGCTTCACGCCAAAACAGCACATAAAAAAAGCAGCCTACTATTGACCGTCTCACTATCTATCAACGTTGCCCTATTTTTTGCTCCGCATCTGCACGCGCACAGTCTGCTCCCCCTTTGGATTGTATTTTTAATTTGGGGAATGAATCGAGTTCAAATCAAAAAGAGCTCGTCGCAACAAGTGGGTCTATGGGTTCTGTTGGCATCTCTCGCTATGGTCCCGATCTTTGTGCCCGTCGTCCCATTAAGCTGGATTGGGGTGTTTGTGGTGTTGATCATCTGCGCTGTACTTACGCTCCAGCAATTGAATTTTAAATAATTTCTCACCCCGTAGAGACGTGCCGTCGGCGCGTCTCTGCATGTTATTGTGCCGGTTGGTATCCCCTTCTGTTGCCATGTCATGAGACGCCCCAGCGGGACGTCTCTACATGTAATCGCCGTCGATTAATCCTCATCCTCATCATCTGACAAGAAGGAGCTAAGCAACCAGCTAACAATGCTAATGATGATGGCACCCAAGAACGCTGCGCCAAATGATTCAATCGCCAGCGCAGACGATAGGGCACTTGTTAGCCAAAGCATCAGCGCATTCACCACGAGAGTAAACAGACCTAGCGTAATCAAGATAAACGGAATGCTCAAAATCTTAACGATCGGTTTGATGATTGCATTGATAATGCCAAAAACAGCAGCAACAATGATGACCGAAACCCAGTTTTCGCTGAGCGTAATGCCATCGATGAAGAAGGCAGCCGCATACAGGGCCACCGCATTAATTCCTAATCTAATTAATAAATTCACTTTTCCTCTTACGTCCTTGTAGAGCCAATCTCTATCAAGTTACTTTGAGCCATTTTTTAGATGGCCTGCGATGCGATCAGAAGCCATGAACGCCTGTTTTTAGCCTAGATCGCCTTAGGAGGTTCGAGCAGGAGCCCCAACTGCGCCGTCGCTTGACATAGCTCACTCCATTTGCCCGGCATAACCACCACGGCCGTATCACTTAAGCTTTCAGCCAAGTAGAGTCTTGTCTCCGGCCGACTGCGCAATGTATCAATAATTTTGGGGTCCTTGACCCGCAAAATGACTATTTGCTCAACCATCCCTTCCACATCATTTTCAGACCAGCGCTGAATCGCTCGTCTCAGCCCAGCCGGGATCTCGCCATCGGCCGACGCCTGTTGTAAAAACTGCAAAACCCGTTTCGAGCCAATGCCGCCATCTTTGGCACGCTGCAACGATCCGGGTGTCACCCTATACGCAAATGGTTCATCTGGCGTTGTAGGTTCAAGCTCAGCAAAACGGCCGGCCTGAAAACGCTTGTAACGATCAACCGATGGGGGCATGATCAGCAGACCGTTATTGGATAAGCTTAGCCCTTCGGCCGCTTCTACTTCAGCCA
>JBCCSO010000432.1:0-4731 GCA_039199965.1 Chloroflexota bacterium
ATTACGGTTGAAGAGTCACGCGGTTTAGAATTCGAAACTGAGTATGTTGAAGGTATGCAGTTCGACCGTGGCTACATGAGCCCCTACTTCGTAACTGACCAAGACAGTATGGAAGCGGTCATTGAAGATGCCTACATTCTCATCCACGACAAAAAAATCAGTTCTGCACAAGACATCGTACCTCTGATGGAGAAAGTACTCCAAACCGGCAGCCGTAACATGGTTGTGATCGCAGAAGACATTGAAGGTGAAGCTTTAGCTACCCTCGTATTGAACAAGCTGCGCGGCATGATCAATGCATTGGCTGTTAAAGCCCCTGGCTTTGGCGATCGTCGTAAAGCTATGTTGCAAGACATTGCTATTTTGACTGGTGGTACAGTCATCACTGAAGACATGGGTCGCAAATTGGACTCAGCTACTTTGGCTGACCTTGGCCGCGCGGCTAAAGTTGTATCCAGCAAAGACAATACTGTTGTCGTTGATGGTGCTGGCGATGCTGACCAGATCAAAGGTCGTGTTGAGCAAATCAAAATTGAGATTGGAAACTCAACTTCCGACTATGATCGTGAAAAACTGCAAGAGCGCTTGGCTAAGCTTTCTGGTGGTGTAGCGATTATCCGCGTAGGTGCGGCTACTGAAGTTGAACTCAAAGAGAAAAAACACCGTGTTGAAGACGCACTAAGCGCAACCCGTGCTGCTGTTGAAGAAGGCATCGTTCCTGGTGGTGGAGTTGCTTTGATCAATGCTTTGGCTGCACTGGACGGGGTTGAAGTTGCTGATGGCGATCCAACTACGGGTGTGACCATTTTGCGCAACGCTTTGAAAGCCCCTATGCGCAAAATCGCTCAAAATGCTGGTCAAAACGGAGACGTGATTATCCAAAATGTGGCTCGCGCAAATGCTGAAGCAAGCGTCACTACCATGGGGTATGACGTCATCAGCGGCGAATACATGGATATGATCGAGGCGGGCATTATCGATCCGGCGAAAGTGACACGCGGCGCTTTGGAAAATGCAGCGTCAATCGCTAGCATGATCCTGACGACGGAAGCTTTGATTACAGACATTCCTGAAGCAGAACCTGCGATGCCAGCTATGCCTCCGGGTGGTGGCGGAATGGGCTTCTAGTGTCAAGCGACACAGGGCTAGTGTTGGTTAATTCTCTCTGCTGGCTCAGCCAATTATCGCTCAATTATTAGAATTGGAGGGGCGGCGTGTAAACGTCGCCCTTTTTTATTGTCTAAAGTTTGCTAGACTGGTGACATTATGGGAAGAGAGTTAGTGAATAAACTGTTACCAGTTTTGAGAAAGTTGGAATGGCCTGAGAATCACTCTGTGACGCAGTTTGGTCTACAGACCTATGAAATGGGCATGGATTGGGTGGACCAGTATGAGGGCGATACAAAGGTTCTACAGACAGCAATCAAAACGTTTCAGTCAAGCGATTCCCGGCCGTATGCGCTGGCTGGGGTGGCCTACCTGTTGACAAGTATGGCTCGCGAGAAGGATGGCAGTTATGACGAGGTAAGCCTCGATGAAGCAATGAAATGGCTAGCGCAAGCACAAGAGATTGAGCAAGATCGGCCGCAAATAAATTTTATTGAGGCGCAGGTTTATTTGTTTAAAGGGGAAATGGAGAATGCTCGTATGGTGCTCGATTATTTGCACGAGCAAGCACCTTATATCTACAGACTCAACATCACTGAAGCGATGTGGAGAGAGAAGGCTGGTGACTTTGAAGAGATGGACGAGTTCTACAAGGAAGCAGAAAAAGCCTCGACTACCGTACCTCAAAAAGTGCGTATTCAAACTATATTGGGGGATACATATATGAAATCCAATGATTTTGAGAAGGCCCTAAAGCATTACAAGCAAGCCATCTACTTTAACCGTGAGGGAGAAAAGCTATGGCACAAGATGAGCCTGATCTACTGGAAGCTTGAGGATTATGAGGAGTGCAAGCGCTGCAATGATATTGTTTTACGCCTTAAGCCCAAACATCCTTCCGGATTAAAAGTACAAGCAGAGCTTAAACGAAAAATGGGAACCGGTGGCTTATTCAGCCGCTTGCGTGGGCAAGAGTAGAGGGATTAGGATTTCAGTTGGTCTTAGCACCGCGGGACTTCTTTTTGCACAGCCAAATTAAAACGGCTCCGGTATAATCGGCTGATGCCAACGCCATTCATGCACCTCAAAGTCGCCGAAGAAATGATTCGCCGACCAGATCTTTCACCAAGCCTGCGCCATCACCTCGAAAATCATTGGCCCGCATTTTGTTTGGGCCAGATTGCGGCCGATTTCCAGATTATTTGTGACATTAAACGGAGCAAGACCCATTTCTATCATGTTCCACCTAAGAAAGGGGATTTGGCTGCATTTGACCGTATGCTAGATCAGTTTCCTGCATTGGCTCAAAGTGATCAATTGTCGGCCGATCATGCTGTTTTTGTGGCCGGATATGGGGCGCACTTGCTCTACGATCTCATCTGGTTTCACAACATCGTCATGATTTTTGCATTGGGGGACTGGGCCGAAAGAATGGCTCGATTCACCGCTCACAATGCTTTACTGGCTCATGAAGATGGTGCGGCCTATCCACACCTTAACCCAAAGGTGGGGAAACAAATTCTTGAGGTTGATGCCAAAGGGTGGCTGCCATTTGATGAGGAAGGTAATCTGAAGGCATGGCAGACCTTAGTGGGTGAGCAGCTTCTGCCTAAAAACGATTCCCAAACGATTCAAATTTATGCGGAGCGGATGGATATGACAACGGCCGAATTGACCGCAAATTTGCAAGATCAAACATGGCTTGATGCAAATATTTTTGATCATGTGTCCCGTCAATTGCTTAATGGTGTGTTTGAACAGGCAGTCACCGGGGGTATTGATCTGGTTTCGAACTACTTGAAATTATAAAGTGACGGTGATTGTTTAGAAGTATTTCAGATAGCTGTTTGAAACGTGGTGGATATTGCGTGGGAGCCTATTTAACGCCACACGCACCACTCATTACTTCACTTCAAAATTGAGCACGTTGGAAAGCTGTTGAACAAATACAAGCTATGAATCAAGATATCCGTAAAAATTTACAGGCCGCTTATGACAAGCAGGTAGCGGAGCGAGAAGGGCGTAAACTTTGGAAAAGACAAGCGGCTGAACGAGAAGATTTTGCGAAGCTTATGAAGCAAATGGGCTTGAAAACCCTGTTAGATGCGGGTGGGGCAACCGGTATAGATGGCCGCTACTTTGCTGATGAAGGGTTGGATGTCACATGCATCGACTTATCGGCTGAAAATGTAAAAGCGGCCGCAGCCAAAAGGCTACTATCACTCCAGATGGATGTGACCCAGCTAGAGTTTGAGGATAGCACTTTCGACGCAGTATGGTCGTTTGACTGTTTGCTCCATTTGCCAAAGACAGAGTGGCATCAGGCTCTAAGTGAAATTAGTAGAGTATTGCAGCCCAACGGGCTCTTCTTTTTGGGCGTGTTTGGCGGGAATGATTTCGAAGGCATTTGGGAAGAAGATCCCTATCGGCCGAAGCGCTTTTACAGTTTTTGGACCGATTATGATTTACAAGCCATTTTGTCAGAGCACTTTGAGCTTGTTGATTTCCACACCCATCGGACAGCAGCTTCAGCCCCGGCCGTTCATTTCCAAGCGGTTACGTGCAAAAAGTTACTCGTTGTCTAGACAGAGCTGATCGTGAACAGAGGGGCGGCAAAGCGTAAAAGACTTGCCTTCATCATTTGAGTAAAAAAGGAGCTTTTCAGGCTTTCCATCCTGACAAAAAACGCAATCATACGCAATGAGCCAGTTGCTGCCAGATTCCCAAAAATCGGTTGCAATGTAGTCGTAGTGACCGTTTAGCTGATGGGTTTGAGCGTATTCAGACCATCCTTCGGCCTCATACGGATTGAGTTCAATCGGGGGGCCTCCCGGATCCATGACAAAAACGTATGACGTTGAAAACACAATCAGCTTCAGGTCAACAACCATCGGTTGAATCGTAATGCCTTCACTGCCTTCATTGGTGTAGCGTCCTAAAAAATAATAATGACTGAAGTTCGTGTCCTCGAAGTCAAACGCATACCGCCTCTCAAAAACCGGATCAGGCCATGCATCGATCCTGTTAATCACCTCTGTAACCTTGTATGGAGGCACCTGGATCGTTTGTGTGCTGACTAACTCTTGGTTAAATGGTTCAAAACAACCGCTCAGGAGCGAAATAATGACTACAAAGAAAAATATTTCTTGTTTGGGAAAAATCTGTTTAATCATCACGCACATGTTAGCTTTAATTATTGTTAGCTGGTATTTCCTGATTCAGTTGGAAGTGGTTCAATATGATGCGGCCGATTGGTTCAGCGTATTTTTACTGCTAGCGTTTCCAACTATCTTACTCATTTTCCTCGTGCAGGCATATGATCTGAGTGCTCAAAATAAGCGTTCACCAATGCTGGTATGGGGATTCGTTCTGAGTGGTGTTATCACGCTGGTTTCAGGAAGCGCTTGGTTTCAACTTATTCAATTTTTCTCAGACTTAGATGGATTTGGCTTAGGTTCCACCTGATGAATGCTTCTAATTAGCGTCTAAACTCTATTTTTTAAAAACATGTCTCAATTATTTTCACCGATAAAAGTTAAAGATATCGAATTTCGCAATCGTATTGGGGTGGCACCCATGTGCCAATACAGCTCTGAAAACGGCTATCCGACCGACTGGCATATG
>JBCCSO010000433.1:0-4717 GCA_039199965.1 Chloroflexota bacterium
ACGGCCGTATCATTTCCGGCCGCTTCTGTTGTGTTGTTATTCGAATTGCCAAAAGATAGTGCAAAAAACGCTCCGATTACAAGCGCAGCTCCCACAATCCATGTCCATTTGTTTTTCAATATCCCGTTCATTTTTACTCCGTTAAGCGTGTTGCGTGTTGCGTTCAAACGTTTCACGAAACACGTTATATGCATTAGATAACCGGAGTATAGGCCTCAATTCTGCATGGATTCTGCAGATCGTTTGCAAGGGGGATGCAAGTTAAAAAGGGTCTGCTCTATTAATAATCACCAATAATTGCCCATCTGTACTGGGTGCCAAGAAGTGTTGAATCCTCGGCCGTATACGTTTCTTGAGAATTGTATGTGATGGTGACTGGATTCCAAATTCCTCGATCCAGCACAATTGTTAGCTCCCACAAATCAAATGTAGATTCAAAATTGTAGACAACTTTCTGCGCGCTCTCTGCATCAATGACAGTTGATATTTGTGACAGGTTGATAGATACATTGTTAGGGTCTCTGTAATCAATTGCATTGTCCCAGTCATAATATTCACGGTAAGCGTCATTCAATTCATTATAAGCATCTATCATTTCTTGCGGTGCCTCACCGTGGTTTTTAGTGTACTGGCTGATTGCATCGATTAATATGTCATGCTCTTCTACGTATCTATAGTAAAGGGCAAACTTTAGGTCATTTTCAAATACAAAGTACGCGCCAAAAGCGATAGTAGAAATAAATAGGTAGACAGCTACCGCTTGGAACCAGAAGTTTTGCATAGGTTTTTGCTCATTGAATAATTTATGTGCGTAAGCAAAGGCAAAAACAAATAGGATTAATAAAATTACGTGTCCAATACTATTCACTAGCATAAGTTCTTGCCAGACCGTTTCTGTGGGTGAAATGGAAATGTTCCTGATTCTGAGCCCAAGATTAATGAATAAAGCAAGTTGTCCTATGAGGTAGAGTATAAAGATGACACTCCACCTCATCCGTTTTGATTCAGATCTGAGTGGTTGCTCCATAAATCTATGAGGTGGCCCAGAGTAATCCGCGCCGCTGAATTTCTCGGGCTTCTGGTACATCAAAATCGCTTAAAACATGGCCCAGCGAGCTGTAAAACACCCGTCCTTTGCCATAGACCCTCTTCCAGACAACCGGCATTTCAACCCCTTTGATCCAATCGATGTCTTGATGTTCACCCGAAAATGTGGTGGTTGCCAGCACCTGATTGCTGGGATCAACGTGCAAGTAATATTGCTCAGATTTCATCTGAAAATCAGACAGTCCGGCCGTGATCGGGTCATTTTTTTCTGTAATGTTGACCGTGTAGTCAATAATATCACCGGGATGGGCCACCCACTGCCCGCCTACCATGAACTGATAGTTGACATCATTCCGAAAAGAATCTCCCATGCCGCCGTGCCATCCGGCAACGCCCACACCACTGTGGATCGCACCCAGTAGTCCGCCAACTTGATCTTGGCTAATTTCAGACATTGTCCAGATCGGCACAATGAGGTTGAGCGACTGCATGTAGGCTTCGTCGCAGTAGCGGTCTAAATCATGCACGACGTCTACGTCGTACCCTTCATTTTGCAGAATGCCAGCGAATAAATCGGCGCAGGCTTCCGGCTCGTGGCCATCCCAGCCTCCCCAGTTGATGAGTGCTTTTTTGTTCATAAAAATCTAAATTTTGCGTTAAGGCGATGTCGGTGTGGGCATTGAGCCTTGATCAGCCGATAATCGCCTGAGATTGTCATACCAAAACGATGAGCCCTGAGCCACCGCTGTTGTTGTGATTAAGAATCCAACCGCCTTTAGGAAAATATACCAAATCCATCCTCCTACACTTGTACCTTGCTGCGGCCAGTGATTTGGCAGGGCCCACCAGCCTATTTTCATGTTTAACTGGTTGGCAATTTCAATAATTTCGCCTGCACTTTCAGGCTGATTTGTTTCGTTGGCAGATGCCTGCGCTTGGGCGACCGCAATCGCCCGGCGTTCAGGATTGTTCCAGAGATCTACCCCGTATTCAATTGTGTCTAGTCCAAAAAAAATTGTGACAACAAATGAAATCAAAATGACCCAGACTCGTGCAAGTGCTGTGTATTCTTGTCTAGCCTGATTCATAAACCCTGAAATCCACAGATCAAGCCTATTTTTTAACTCATCTACTTCAGTGACCCCATTCTGGATGATATTTTCAATTTCAGTTTTTATTTCGGAATCGGGAAGCTCCTCCACGATGCGATTTAAATCAGATGATGAAATACTCTCTTGATTCAGTCTGAGAAGGTCAAAAAGGCTGCTAAGTAAATTGCTGTGGGGGATTTTTTCAATTGGTTTTCGCTTAAGGTCTACGTCAACTTTGGCCCACTGAAGGCTGAAGAGCCTGCCCAAATTGGAGAGAAAACCCTTTAGCCCAGACCAGTCTCGATTGACAGGACTGAGCGCTTTGATCTGAGGCATTTCGAGCAGCTTTTCAAAAGAAATCGCATTTTCTGAATCCTCACCCACCAATTTTTTCAAATACTTATTAAGATAGTCACTTTTCTTATTCAGGCTCTCAAGAATTAAGCTAGTTATAGATGATACGCAAAGGCCCAAAATGTAGTACGCAATTGAAAGGCCTAAGGCAACTTCCAGCACATTTGAAAACGACATCTATCCTCCTTTTTTAGACAGTAAATATTTTAGGCCTTAATTTAGATTGTCTCAAGCTACTCGCTCGTTCTGATTCTGTCTTGTTGATTTTAACAATAGTTTTGCCTCAAACGCACAAATCCTGTGCATTGAAAATTAACACTGCGCAAGCGTTTGCACATATGTGTGAAATAGAGGCATAATTCATGTGCGCAAGCGTTTGCGCACGTTCAAAAGTCATATGAAAGTTTCGATCAAAGATATTGCTCAAAAAGCTGGGGTTGCTCCCTCAACTGTTTCACGCGCACTTAAAAGCCATCCGCGCATTAGTGCTGAAATGCGGACAACGATTCAGGCGCTTGCGGCCGAAATGGGGTACGTGCCTAGTGAGTCAGCCCGCCACTTGGCTGGTAAGCAGACCAAGACGATCGGGGTCGCCATTCCCGACTTCACCGACCCGTTTTACATGAACATTTTGAGCGGTATTGAAGAGGTGGCAATTGCCCATCAGCACGAGCTGTTTGTAGGCAGCTTTAATCAAGATTTCGACCGGGATCGCAAGCTGTTTGATGCGTTTGATCAGAAGCGACTCAGCGGCTTTGTGATTGCGGGCTCTCTGGTAGATGAGGCATATCTAGAACGGAAATCAGCCGATATTCCGGCTGTGCTTATCAATCACTATGAGTATCCATTTTCTGTAGCCATTGACCAGATGCGTGGGGTAGAGATGGCGATTAATCACCTCATCTCTTTGGGTCACAAACAGATCGCTTATGTGTCATTGGGGACCACAACCAGCAGCGATTCCCTTCGCTATCAGGGATACATCAATGCGCTGGAATCTTCTGGATTTGCGTCCCGACCGGAGTGGGTTGTGCAAGGGGATGGTGGTATTCACGGGGGGATTGCGGCCGTGAATCAACTGATGCGTTTGCCCAATCCACCAACCGCTATCATGTGCTACAACGACCGTACAGCCATCGGCGTGATTAACGGCTTAGACCAAGCGGGATATTCTGTGCCGGTTGATGTGTCTGTGGTTGGGTTTGATGACCTTGAAATTGCTGCCTACTTTTTACCCTCTCTCACTACGATTCAGCAGCCTCACTTTCACTTAGGTCGGCAAGCGGCTGAAAAACTGTTTGCACTAATGCATGGAGCCACCGTTCAGGCGGAACTGCTTGAACCGAAATTAATTAGAAGAAATTCAACAGGTCCAGTACAGAGTTGATAGTCGAAAGTTGATGAAATGAATTCATCAATCATCAACTTTCATTTCATCAGCTTGTTAACTTTCAAAAAGGAGTAAGTTATGTCAGATAATAAAGTTCGTGTAGCTATTGTAGGTGTGGGGAACTGTGCTAACGCCCTGATCCAAGGTGTCGAATACTACCGCGACGCAGATGTTGATCAAGAGATCCCCGGTCTGATGCACGCAACCGTTGGGGATTACCACATTAGTGATATTGAGTTTGTAGCTGCCTTTGATGTAAACGCGGCAAAGGTTGGTCAGGACCTATCACAAGCGATTTGGGCAGCACCGAACGACACGATTAAGTTTGCAGGCGTGCCTCATGCTGGCGTTGCTGTTCAGCGTGGCCCAACGTTTGATGGACTGGGTCATTACGTGGGGCAAAAGGTGACAGAGTCGGCCGAAGATGCGGTTGATGTGGCGCAAGTTTTGCGCGACGCACAGGCTGATGTGGTGGTTAATTATTTGCCGGTTGGCTCTGAACAAGCAGCTAAATGGTATGCAGAGCAGGCAATAGCGTCCGGGTGCGCCTTCGTGAATGGCATTCCGGTCTTCATCGCGTCTGATCCCGCATGGGCTCAAAAATTTGTAGACGCTGGCTTACCCATTATTGGTGACGACATTAAAAGCCAAGTCGGTGCCACCATCACCCATCGCGTACTAACCAATCTTTTCAAAGATCGCGGCGTGCATTTAGACCACACCTATCAGCTTAACTTTGGTGGCAACATGGACTTCTACAACATGCTCGAGCGTAATCGACTAGAGTCGAAAAAAATCTCTAAAACCAACGCGGTGACCAGTCAGTTGCCGTATG
>JBCCSO010000434.1:0-4694 GCA_039199965.1 Chloroflexota bacterium
ACCCACAGAAACCTTAACTCCGTTACCAACCGCCACAGAGACGGCCCCACCCACAAGCGTACCCAACGAGACGCAAGCACCCCTGCCAACGGCAACTGAAACGCTGGCCCCACTCCCAACTGGGACAGCAACCTTATTCCCTGCCGAAACACCAACTCAAACAACCACGCCTGATCCATCTGTTACAGTTACACCAACCGCGGTTCCAACCGAAACATTAGAGCCAATGGAAACGGCGGTTGCTACGCAAACGCCCGTGCCATCCGTAACGCCAACAGTCCCCACAGATACAAATCCACCAAACAGTGAAATAATAAGCATCTACTTGCCGTACGTTACGCGCTAGCTAGGCCGGAAGGCCTCTGCTACCCATCCCAAATAGTCAACTGAGCCACACAGCAAGGCACCTGAAAACAGGTGCCTTTTTATTGATGCTATTGACAAGCAATATTTTATATAGTATAAATATTTTATAGTATATAAAATTATGAAATCAAGACGTCAACAACAGCGTGAAGCACTCTTAGCAGATATCAAGCAGGCCGCATGGGATTTAGTGGCTGAAAAAGGGGCAACGGGCATCTCAATCAGGGCGATTGCCAAACAAATTGGGATGACACCTCCAGCCATCCATTACTACTACAAAACGGTCGATGTGCTGATTACAGAGCTCCTAATTGAATCATTCGAAGCGATGCTGGGCTCTCTAGTAGCCACGCGGGAATCAACTAGCGCTAAACCGTATCCTGAGCAGCTTTTCCGATATGCAGCGCAGTATCGGACATGGGCGTTGGAGAATCCTGTGCAGTTTCAACTGATCTACGGTAACCCGATTCCCGGCTATGAACAGCCAACGGAGTTGACTTATCCACCCGCTCGGCAGAGTTTTGCGCTGTTTGCCAGTCTGATTCAGGAGGCTTTAGATGCTAGAGCGCTCCAACTTCCACCGTCTTATCAAACAGTGCCCAGCACGATGCTCCCTGCCTTTGATCAGCTCCAGCAAGAGCCAGATCATCAGTTTGACCCCGCCGTTCTGTATGTGACGGCCGCACTGTGGTCGCGATTCCACGGTTTGGTCATGCTTGAGCTCTTTAACTTAATTCAACCAGTCGTCGGGAACACCATCATCTTTTTCAATCAAGAGGTGCGCAATACGCTTATTGAGTTTGGTGCAACCGATCTATCGTTTCTAGAGGAAAATTAAAATGAAAATCCATGCGATTTCCACCGGCCGCGTCAAAATCACCCAACGTTGGCTTGTCGGCCGTGAAGACTCCCCTTTTCGACTACTACACGCCTTGTCCGACCGAAATTTTACCGAATGGTTACCCATCTTCTGTTTCGTGATCGAACATCCTGAGGGGTTGATGGTGGTCGACACCGGTATTCCAGCAAATGCCAACGACCGCATTTACTTTCCACCGTTTATGCCCCTTGTGCAGCGGGCTGCTCCGTTTGATATCACGCCTGAAGAGGAGCTGGGTCCGCAAATGCGAGCGCTGAGTCTGGATCCGGCTGATGTGCGCTGGGTGATTCAAACCCATCTACATCAGGATCATGAAGGCGGCTTTCACTTCTTCCCGCAGGCTGAAGTGATTGTTTCCCGGAAAGAATGGGCGGCTGCCACAGGGCTCAAAGGACGTTTAGCCGGTTATCTCAACTACCGCTGGCCGCAAGATTTAGACCCCACCTTAATCGATTTTGACGATGGCCCTTTTTACAGCTTTGATCAGTCACACATAGTTACGGCCGCTGGGGATGTTTTGCTTGTACCAACTCCGGGGCACAGCGCAGGCCATCTATCAGTCATCATCAAAGAGGAGAACCAGATTATCTTCTTAGCAGGGGATGCGTCATACTCTCAAGAGCTATTGTTGGCAAATAAAATCGATGGCGCAGGGCCATCAGTTGAGGATCAGCGTGATACCAAACGGAGAATCAATGATCTTTCCCAAGCGGTTCCTACGGTATTTGTACCGTCTCACGAATGGGCTGGGGCTGAACGGCTTGAAGCGCGTCGGCCGATTCAGCAGGCGCTGCCAATGCCAACTTGATTTTAAATTTTTACTTGGGTGAATCAAAAACGGCCGAAACGTCAGCTTCAAAGCCAGTTAGCAGGATCGATTTTGCCATTTCCCCTCGGCCGCAAACTTGGACCGCTGTGTATTCAGCTCCCTCAAGGGTTAAAACCGTAATCGTCTGGTCGAGAGGATTAACAATCCAGTATTCGGGAATCCCGGCCGCAGCGTATTCGGCCCGCTTTTGAACTGTATCTCGCTGCGGGTCATCTGGGCTCACCACTTCCATGACCAAATCAGCTCCATCCCAGTATTGTTCATTGCGTCGCCCATCATTTTCCTGAAAAATAAACATAACATCAGGTTCACGAAAACGGTTGGTATTCAAACGAACGCGCATGGGGGCGATCAAAACAGTCCCTAAATTTCCCGCATTGACAAAAGCTTTCAAGAGCTGAAAAAGGTAAATGACAATAAATTGATGTGATTGGCTGGGCATAGGCAATAATTCAACAGAACCTTCAGTAAATTCAATTAGTTTGTTGGTTTCCAAATGCAGGTAGTCTTCAACGCTCCATGAGCCTTGGTAGGGGAACATTTCAGCCAGTTCCCAGACTGGTTCCCCTTCTTGACTTGGAAGTGAGATAGTTTTCGCTTTCATACGCACCATCGTAAATCCAAAATCGTTACGCGTCAATCAGTTTAACGTTTGCGCTGTACACTGGGTTTGACTTGTTTCCAAGCCTCAAATTCGGCCGGATCAAATGGGTCTTCTCCAGCTACAGCCAGTTCAAAATGAGGGAAGTCGTCGTATCCCCAGAATAGCTCATCCCCTACTAGCATCGAGGGGACGCCAAATACCCCTTTTTCAAGCGCACCAGAGACATTATCGATCAGAATTTTTTTGACATAAGGGTTTTGCGTTTCTTCGATCAGCTTTTTGCCATCGTAACCAGCCGCCGTGGCCATATCAGCAATCACGTCAGGATTAGTGATGTCGCGGCTGTCAGCCCACACGGCCGCGAACAGCGCATCGATTAGCGGGATTGGGTCACTATCGGCCGGAACAGCACAGGTTGCCCGCAAAGCGGTTAGTGGATTGAACGGATGTGAGGCTGGAGGAGCAAGCGGCACACTTAGCCGTTTGGCTTTACGGATCACATCTTTGGTCATCCAATTGGCTTTTGGGGGCACTTCGGCCGGGCCAAGGGTGCCATTGTGCTTCAGCATAGCCCCAAACAGCACCGGAATAGGCTTGAACGTGATACTGTGTTTTTCTGCCAGCTTGGGGAGTTGGGTCCACGCGATATAGGCATTATGGGAGATGTAATCGAAGTAAAATAGTATTTCTTGGGTCATTTACTAAATTCCTGTCATTTGCAAAATAAAGGTTGATTGGACAATATTTGAGCATACTTTAGGTTAGAGGCAAGAGAAATGGCAGATTACATCAAGTGGATACGTGATAAAGTTGGACATGAGCAGATTTTTCTCAATTTTGCAACAGCTTATGTAACGGATGAGCAGGGACGCTATCTTCTGCAAAAGCGATCTGCCACAGAAGAGCTGTGGGGATTACCCGGTGGGGCGATGGAGTTAGGAGAATCGGCCGAAGATGCCGCCATTCGAGAATTCCGTGAAGAGACAGGACTAGATATAGAAATTGATTACATGATTGGGGTTTACACCCAGTATTTTGAGACTTATCCCAACGGTGATCAGGCTCAAACTGTGGTTATTGCTTTTAAAGGGCATACTGTTGGTGGAAATCTGTCAGTAGACCACAAAGAAACCCACGATTTACGCTACTTTGCCCCTAATCAACTCCCCAAAATGTTCAATCAGCAGATGCAAGACATCATGGATGATATTTTAGCTGATAGGACAAATGTCTTTAGATAGGTATTTTGTCGTATCAGCTAAAATAAGGCCCAATGCAACAGCTTTTTCATCAAATAATTGGCCATTTTGTGTGCAACTTCAAGCTAAAAGTCCAGTTTATCCACAGTTGTGGATAATGTTTCCCGGGAAACATGTGGATAACCTTTATGTCAATAAAAATCCCCTCTACAGTCACCACAACCACGATTTTTCACAAAATCTAAAATAATTGTC
The DNA here is from genome assembly GCA_039199965.1 of Chloroflexota bacterium. GTDB lineage: Bacteria > Chloroflexota > Anaerolineae > Promineifilales > Promineifilaceae > WTJY01. The sequence goes on from JBCCSO010000434.1 coordinate 4,134, forward strand.
TTGATTGTTTCACCTCCTTTTACCGAGTTATCAACCTGTTTATCCCCAGATTTCAGCCAGTTATATACAGATGTCTGATCGAAGGTCTCATGCAAGCTGCTTTTCAAACAGAATCAGCGGCCGACCATCAGGGTAAAAATCCGTATCAAATTCTGTATATCCCAGCTTTTTGTAGACATGGATCGCCCTAGAATTGGTTGTAAACACATCTAGCCAGATGCGTGAACGACCGATTTCATCCCGAACATACCTTTCTAACAGCCGCATGGCAGCCTGCCCTACCCCACTTTCCTTGGTGTCTACCACAACCCGTTTAAGTTCAACGCTCAAACCATCTATATCAAGGGCCAGAAGTAGAAATCCGGCCGGAATACCGTCCTTTTCAATGGTCAAATAGGTGATGTCGCGTTCAAAAAAGGACGCCAGATGCTCTTTTAGGCTGTTCTGGGTGACATATTCGGCCGCATCAGGATGCTGCTCAAGCGCCATGAAGTTAGAAAGCTCAACGGGGTTGGAGGGTGTGAGAGATATATTTGGTGTCATGTGTACCTGCCATTGCCC
>JBCCSO010000435.1:0-4689 GCA_039199965.1 Chloroflexota bacterium
CAATTTAGAGCCTGAGCCATCAGAATTTGCGGAGCAAGGGAAGCAGCTCAAACAAGATCAAATTCCGGTTTTTGCTTATCACAGCGTGGGATTTCTAGGGTTTGAAGCGGGGCCGGACACCTTCATCATCGACAAGTTTGGTTTGGGCGATCCGCTGTCTGCACGGGTCAAGCCACTCGAAAACCCGGATTGGATTGTGGGGCATTTGTGGCGGCCGGAAATTCCTGGCTATAAAGAGACAATTTTGTCAGGTGAAAACCAGATCGTTGACGAAAACTTAGCTGAGTATTATGAGATATTGCAGGTAGTAACGCAGGGTCCCCTCTGGTCGGCCGAACGCTGGCAAGCGATTTGGCGCATCAACACTGGGCAGTATGATTATTTGATTGAGTGAAAGTTGATAGGATGATGAAATGATGCATTGTCATCTTATCATCCCATCATCTCATCAATTTATCTTAAACAGGTGCTCCCTGCGCACGGTCCAGACCGGTGGCTTTTGCTAATGCGTCGGCCGTTAGGTTGATGGCAATGATTAGCGTGCTCAACGCGATCAGCGGCGAGAACGTCCACCACGGCGCAATTGACATCACGCTTCGGCTATCCGCAATCATCAACCCCCAGTCTGGCGTAGGCGGGGCCACACCAAAGCCCAAGAACGAGAGCGAACTAAAGCTCAGCAACATCCAAGACCAGCGCATTGCCCCTTCTACCAGAACAATGTCCAAAATGTTAGGGAACAGTTCCTTGCGCAAAATCGTCCACAGGCTTTCACCACGCGCCCGAGCCGCCACAATGAAGTCACGGGCCACAAAGTCAAGCGTCGCATTGCGGAAAATACGGAGCGGCGAAATACCGGAGAAGAACCCTAGGGTGAAGATAAACACCCAGAGTTCTGTACCCAAAATACTGATTATAAGCAGTAAAAATAGCAGATAGGGTATCGCTTGGATAGCATCCACGATACGCATCACAACTTCGTCTACTCGGCCCCCTACTAACCCTAGAAACATACCGGCAAGAGAGCTCCACGCAATGGCAATAAAAATGGCAGAAATAGTGATAGCGAGTGAGATTCGCCCCCCCATCATCGTGCGTGACAAAACATCACGTCTGAGGCGGTCTGTGCCCAGCCAATGTTCCAACGACGGTGCTTCAAGTTTTTCGGCTTCTGTAGAATCCGGCACGTAAATGGGATCATACGGTACGATCCACGGGCCAAATGCTGCCATTAAGAGGTGCGTAGCCAGCAAGAAGATGCCGACTTTTCCTGACGTGGTGCGGACTAGTCCCTTCAGGACATCGCGCAAGTAGGACTCATCGTTCGGTTGATCGTCGGCCGATTGGTCAGCCGGTTCAATAAATTCATCAGCGGTTGTCATAAGTTTTTCTCCAGATCGTTGATCCTATCTAAGCGCGCATCGTGCGCAGTTTGGGGTTCAAAATAAGAGTCAACAGGTCAGAGATGAAGTTGACGCCCACGTAAACGGCAGCAAGCAGCATAGCAATCGCCAGAACCAAGGGTAGATCGCGGTCTGCAATTGCTTCAAGCATTTCATTACCAAGGCCAGGGTAGTTAAAGACCCGCTCGATAATAACCACACCACCTAACAACCAAGCGATGGTTAGGGCAATAACTGGAATAGATGGCAGCATGGCGTTAGGCAGCGCATGGCGGAAAACAATGCGCCAGTACGGCACACCCTTGAGCCGGGCCATCTGCACAAAATCGCTCGCCATCACGTCAATCACGCTGGTGCGCACCATGCGCAGGATGTGGGCCGTCATCACCAAAACGAGTGTAATAACGGGTAAAGCGATATTGGGCAACACCTCCATAAAGGTCGCATTTGTGCGCAGAATCGCGATGGCTGGAAACCAATCCAGTCGGATACTAAGCACGTAGATGAGAACGGTCGCCGTCACAAACTCCGGTAGCGTCATCGCTGCTATCGCTGTGGTTGAAATCGCCACATCCGCGAAGCGATCCCGCATAAGCCCGGTGAGTACCCCCAAGAAAATTGCTAGTGGAATACCAATTGCGGCCGAAACAACCGTCAGCAAAACGGTATTCCGCAGGCGAGAGCCAACAATTTCTCCTATGTCTCGATCTCCCATCATAGAAGAGCCTAAGTCCCCCTGAACAAAGCTACTGACCCACTCGTAGTATCTGACTACAACCGAACGGTCTAGCCCCTGATTTTCAACACATACAGCGTATGTCTCTGGAGTCATCTGCCTGCCCAAGAAGGCGGTGCAACTGTCACCGGGCAAGGCCTCAGTCGCGATAAAAGCGATAACACTGACAAGTATCATCGTTAATAACGCAGAACCAATCCTTTGAATGATTAATCGAGTCATTGTGGGATTCCTTTTTTAACTTTCGAATTTCCAATTTTTATGTAGGGATCGACGGGGCCGGAATCGAGTTACCATTGCGCAGTCGGATTTTATCCGACCCCGTCGACCACTACCCAATATCTAGAGAATTCAAATTAGAATTTGGATGTAAAACGATGCCGCAGCCGGATGATTCGTGCTGCGACATCTAGTCAAGTAAACACTAGTGTTCGACCCAAAAACTATCGCTAGGATTGCACTTAAAGCAAACACTTCAGGATTCGTGATTTGCAATCAAAAACCTAGCAAAAGAAGTTTAGCGAAGCACTAGATTGAGTCTGTTGAAATTAAATTCAACAGACTCAGTTAAATTATGAACAATCTGGTGATTTAACGATCTTCTCGAATTTAACGAAGAACTCACCGATTGGCTCAAAACCGCCTAAGCAGCTATTCACCACGCGAATCACGTTCAAGTGATAAGGGATCAAAGAGCCGCTGTCTTCCCAAAGTGTATTTTGCAAGTCACCGTAGATACCGACGCGTGCATCAAGATCGGTCTCAGATGCGGCAGCAGCTAGGCCTGCATCGAAGTCTGGGTTAGCGTAGTACGTGTCACTCCAAGACGCTTCACTGTGGTACGCCTCTGGTAAAATAACTGATGCTGAACGCTCGCCCCAGCCAGTCATAGCAATTGGTTTTTGACGCCAGATTTCATCCCAGTAACCGTCTGAAGGTGATTGGGTGATGACCAAGTTAATGCCAGCTTCGGCCGCTTGTGCCTGATAGGTCTCGAGGAATGGAGCCCATTCTGCGATCAAAGCACTGGTATGGACTTCAATGTCGATACCATTTGGATAGCCAGCTTCCGCCAGCAGTGCTTTCGCGCCTTCAATGTCTTGAGAGCAGTCGATGTCATTGTTGCGATAAACGTCACCGGTCCAAACTGGATGGTCACAAGAAACCTCACCAAAACCACCTAGAGCGTTAGCCACAATCTCTTCACGGTCGGCCGCCATGCGGATCGCTTTACGAACGCGCGGGTCAGTGAATGGCTCAACCGTTACGTTCATAACCATACCGTGCCAGTCACCAGCAGGAATGTTCTGGATCAAGAAGTCATTATTACCTTCAAATAGCTGTACGGTTTCGGAAGTCGCACCAACGTAGTCGATTTGACCAGCCAGCATCGCTTGAACGCGCGCTTCTGAGTCAGAAATAGCAATGATACTCATGCTGCTTGCGCCCGGAGGGCCGTCCCAGTAACTATCATGGGCTACCATTTCGGTAATACCGGCCGCATCTAGCGTTACCAGCTTGAATGCACCTGTACCAATACCATCTTCAGCAATCGTATCGCCACCACCATCTTTGATGATAGCTGCCTGATAAGAGGTCAAGTTTTCTGGCAGGTCAACATTTGCCTGGCTCAGTTTGAAAACAACTTCGTAATCACTGGTAACTTCAATGTCTTCAACAATGCTAAAAGCACCAGCAAGTGGAGAAGCAATTTCAGGATCCTGCAAACGCAAGATTGAGTATGCGACGTCAGCACCGGTCATTTCGGTACCATCATGGAACATGACACCTTCGCGAAGGGTAACTGTCCATTCGGTCGCATCTTCATTTGATTCCCATGCGGTAGCCAGCGATGGCAGATATGAACCGTCAACATCTTTCTCAACCAGTGTGTTGTATGCAGTTGCCACATACATGTAGAAACGATTTGGGCTGTGCGGGTCGAGCGTGGTAGCCAAGCCAAAAGAGTAGTCGTCAGCAACGTTCAAGTGGCCACGTTCAGCAAGAACTTCAACCTCCACGACCTTTTCAACTTCTACTTCTTTGATAACTTCGACTTCTTTCTCTACTTCAACCTCTTTAATAACCTCAACCTCTTTCTCTACTTCAACTTCAACCTCTCGGGTGACTTCGACTTCGACTTCGACAACTTGTGGCTGACAAGCAGCAGCAACAAATGCCAGAAGCAAAATCATGACGAACAAACCTAATCTCTTCATTTTTAAATTTTCTCCTTTGAGTTGTAACCAATATTTGAGATTCTTGGTGCACAGGGCATCGAATTCCCGAGAACGCGATCGTTTGTGTTGCAGAAGCTTGTGGGGTCGGCAAACGAGTGAACGCTCACGTTCATTTGGTCGGGTGTATACCCAAATAATTCGGTATTGTCAAATGTAAAGTTAATACAGAGGCCTCCCTTATCCCACTTTTACACTTGCACAGAATAAATGTTTGTGTACACTGTCGTGAGCGTTCACGTAAGAGGAATATTAAAATGAGGAAAAAGACAACCATAGATGATGTCGCCCGTGAAGCGGGTGTTTCTCGCCA
>JBCCSO010000436.1:0-4684 GCA_039199965.1 Chloroflexota bacterium
ACGCAGTGAGGGAAACCAGTGGCAGACTTGCAGCCTCTTCAAATGAAGCTAATTCAGGGAGTCTCCCAACTTGAGAGCGGTCAGCAACCACATACTCAGCGCATGCCCCTCCCTTAAAACCATCTAGCAGCCCAAAAACAGATTGCCCTAATTCAATCTCCTTCACATTGGTTCCAACATCAGCAACTTCACCGGCAAAATCAAAACCGGTAAACTGCGGAAACTGATTGCCAGACAATCGCTTAAATCGCCCCTTCCGGATAAATGTATCTTTAGGATTGACGGCCGCTGCACGCACTTTAACAAGCACTTGATTTGGGTCAACTTGAGGGGTCTGCACTTCTGCAATTTCTAGGGCATCTGTAGAACCATAATAGTTAATCACTGCTGCTTTCATAACAAGATTCTGTCATAAATAGATAAGGGGTCAACCATCAAATTAATAGGCTTGTTGCATAATCAACAGGTGAAAATAAAAACGCCCCGCTTCCGCGGGGCGTTGATCTCTATTCTCAGTTAGGCTCACCCCAACTATTATGGGGCAGCAACTTAATTACCAGCCGCCAATTCCAACTTATTCGACACAATCTCAATCGCTGGCTCAATCTGATTTGCTACCATATCAGCTACAGTTGCATCCATCGCCGCAAACCAAGGTTGTGAGTTCACACCAATCCAAACGATAAATACCAAGAATGAGAGCATAATGGCTAATTCACCACCATTCATCTCGCGAAGAGCCGCATTTTTAGGATTATCGAGTGGCCCCATAAACACACCTTGATACATCTTCATCAGGTAGACTGCTGCCAAGATCACACCGGTTGTCGCAAATGCAGTGTAAATCCAAGGATTCCCACCATCAACAGCCAGTGCATCTGAGCCGATTGAGCCTAGCAGAATCGAGAACTCACCCACGAAACCGTTAAGGCCGGGGAGCCCCATCGATGAAAGACTGACAACCAGCGAGAGTACGGCAAAGACCGGAATTGATTTCCACAATCCACCGAATTCGCTGAGCTCACGAGTGTGACGCTGCTCGTACACAAAACCAACAATGAAAAACAGTGCGCCGGTGCTCAAACCGTGGTTAACACCCTGCAAGATCGCACCTTGAATACCAATCTCATTTAATGAGAAGATGCCCAACATGACAAAGCCCAAATGGGAAATTGACGAGTATGCAACCAACTTTTTGATGTCAGTTTGCGCAAACGAAACGATCGCACCGTAGATGATACCGATGATAGCAAGCACTGCGATCAAAGGAGCTGCTTCTACAGAGGCTTGTGGAAACAATGGAAGGTTGAAGCGTGTAAAACCGTAGGTACCCATCTTCAGCAGAACACCCGCCAAGATGATTGAACCGGCCGTTGGTGCTTGCGTATGCGCATCTGGCAACCAAGAGTGGAATGGGAAGACAGGAACCTTAATCGCAAACGCGATGGCAAAGCCCCAGAACAGCCAGTTGTTCTCAGCCCACAAATCATTCTGAGCGATGAGTGCTGGCAGGTTAAACGTGCCCCCCTGAATGCCCAAGTACAGAATAGCGATCAGCATCAATAGTGATCCAGCCATCGTATACAGGAAGAATTTTAGTGATGCATAGACGCGATCTTTACCACCCCAGATGCCGATTAAGAAATACATCGGAACAAGGGTAAATTCCCAGAAAATGTAGAACAAGAACAAGTCCTGAGCAAAGAACACGCCCAACATACCGGTTTCAAGCAGAAGCAAGAAGACATAGTATTTTTTGACCTGTTCTGTAATCATGTGCCATGATGACGCGATAGCCAAGGACATGATGAAGGTAGTTAGACCCAAGAACAGAATGCTCAGACCGTCAACACCCAGATGATAGGTAATACCTAAAGCTGGAATCCATTCAAATTTGTCTTCCATCTGAAGGCCAGCGACTCCACTATCATAGGGCACAATCATCATGAAGATCGACATGATCAATGCCACACCTGCTACAAGGTTTGCGACAATCTTGATATTTTGAGTACCTTCATCGGTCTCGTCGCTCATGAAGAGCAAGATGACAACACCAATAATTGGAATCACCATCAAAATTGTAAGTAATGCTGAGAAAGAGGTTTCCATTGGAACTCCGAAAAAGTTTCTGGCTGATTAAGGTCAGCCTAACTACCGAATATAAAGTAAACAACGAGGACAGCTACACCAATGAACAAGCTTAGTGCATAGTTACCAACGTTACCGGTTTGAATTTTACGTAATTGACCAGATATACCACTGATCATTTTGCCAACGCCGTTGACAGCCCCATCAACTCCGTGCGGGTCCACAGCCGTGGACAGCAATTCAGCAAGTGCTTTAAATGAATCACGGATGATGTTGTTGTGGAAATAATCGTGCCAGAAATCCCAGTCAATGCGGTCAGATAACACCGCCATAGGATGGAATATCGAGTTGACCCAGCCATTGATCATTAATCGATCAAACGGTAGGCTCTGGAAAAACAGCCAGATACTGCCCACAATCGGTATCGCTTCAAGTCGATCCTTAGCAAACGGCTCTTCAGGCGACCATCTGTTGTAGAACAGCCAACCGAGAACAATTGCGAGGACTGCAATGATTGAAGATTGAATCGCGACCCTCCAGTTGAGAGTGGTGGGCCACTTTGGCATCTTCAAAAGACCTTCTTTGGTCGTCAGTTTGTATGAGTCTATAGAGGGGATTAGCCACAATTCAAGGGCCAGTCTTGGGATTAAGCCTGACTCTTCCTCTTCATCAGCCGCGATCACTGACGCATTTACCCCGGCCGCGTATGCAGTTTCCTCGCCGCCACCAAATTCAATTTTAGGAAAGTTAATGAATGCACCCAAAATCACCATAATTGACAGCACAACAAGAGGGAAAGTCATGAAGCCGTTGCTTTCTGGAACATGCGCTACTGCTTCATGACGTGGTTCACCGAAGAAGACCATCTTTACCTGACGAGTCATGTAAAACGCAGTGCAAAATGCAGCAATTGAGAGAACAATGCCAACAAAGGTGAAGACTGCACCTTGATCAGGGTTGTCAGCAACTGTTGCTAAAATTTCGTCCTTTGACCAAAAGCCTGCCAGTGGGAAGATACCGGCCAACGCCAGTGAGCCGACCATGTATGTCCAGAAGGTTGTTGGCATTTGATGGCGCAAACCACCCATCGTGCGCATGTCTTGCGGGTCGAACCCATCGTCATGATGGGCATTATCTTCTTCATGATGGCCATGATCATCGTGATGCTCGTCTGCATGAGCTTCCTCTCCGTGCTCATCCGCATCGTGCCCATGATCGTCATGGCCGTGGTGGTCATGCAGATGATGATGGCCGTGCTCCATGCCATGAATGATTGAGCCGGAACCCATGAATAATAAAGCTTTGAAGAAGGCGTGGGTGATCAAATGGAACATACCCGCAATGTATGAACCCATCCCCACGGCCGCGATCATAAACCCTAACTGACTCACGGTTGAGTAGGCCAGAACTTTCTTAACGTCGTTTTGAGTAAAGGCTACCAGCCCTGCATACAGCGCGGTTAAGGCACCAACTATGGCAACTAAGTCTGGTGTACTGATATTACCAAACAGGTGGCCGTCTTCTGAGATACGAACAATCTCAAACAGAACGTTGCTGCGGGTGATCAGGTAAATACCTGAGGTAACCATCGTGGCTGCATGGATTAAGGCTGAAACTGGTGTTGGACCAGCCATCGCGTCGGGGAGCCAAATAAATAGCGGAATTTGAGCCGATTTACCGGCCGCGCCCACCAAGAACAAGAAGGTTATCCACTTGAGAATGCCACCAATACTGAAGGTCCCCCAAGGCAAATCAACCAATTCACCCGAGCGGAACATCTCAGCAGCACTTTTAAATACCGGTTCGTAATCCATTGTGCCAAAAACCCAAAAAGTCAGGCACATGGCCAAAATCATGGCAAAGTCACCCACACGGTTAGCGACAAACGCTTTACGCGCTGCCATCGAGTTGGCCCAGCCGATGCCGTCTGGCTTGTCAAACCAGAATCCGATCAGCAAGAATGAGCACAAACCAACCCCTTCCCAGCCGACAAACAGCATCAAATAGCTGCTACCGGTGACCAAGATGATCATAAAGAAGAGGAACAAGTTTAGGTAAGAGAAGAAACGAGCAAACTCTTTATCCCCGTGCATGTAGCCAATGGCATAAATGTGAATCAACGAGCCAACGCCCGTGATTACAAGCAACATGGTTGAGGACAATGTGTCTAAATAAAACGACCACTCGATTACGAAGACGTCTTGAATGTTAAACCACTGCCAACCGGGAATTAATGGAATGGTCTGTGCGGTTGAGTCGTTGATAAGTGATAGCCAGATAAGTACGGCAATCACAAAGGATGACAACGACATCGCCGTTGCAAAGAATCCAGCCCATCTTTCCCCAACTTTGGCATCAGCTCGTACAAAACGATAGCCAAACCAACCGTTGAAAATCACCCCAATCATAGGGAACACAAGTAAAAGTGGTGCGAGTCCGAATGCGTTCATATATTTAGCTATCCTCTCAAGAGATTGACTTCACCAATATCAATCGATTTCTTCGATTGGAAGATCGCAACAATCAGCGCCAGACCCACGGCAACTTCAGCCGCAGCCACTGTCATCACAAAGAAAACCAAAACCTGCCCAGTTGC
>JBCCSO010000437.1:0-4663 GCA_039199965.1 Chloroflexota bacterium
GCGTGGTACACCGGCTCCGCCCTACTTGAAATGGACTCTGTGACCCTGTCACTTACGACATCAAACCGGAACAACAGCTTTGCCTTTAACTACACAAATCTGGCCGAAATTTTTGCTCCAGTCATTTTGTCAGACCCCAGCTTCCAGAACCCGCCGCTCCCCATCCGTCTGGGCTGGATACCCAGTCTGCTTGCGGCCGTCGGTGCGGTGCGAGTGCTCGTGTTACGGCGTGGCAGTCAAGAGCAGCGTTGGCACGGTTGGCTGATGGTAGCGGCCGCGGCCGTCTTCATCTTTATGTCCTTGCCGCCGTCTGACTGGTTGTGGAGCAATCTGCCTCTGATCAAATTTGTGCAGTTCCCGTGGCGCTTTACCGGCAGGGCTGCGCTGCCGCTGGCCGTTTTGGCTGGATTGGCGTTTGCTAACGATTGCCGGGTGGTCGATAGTAAAAAAATCATGGGTGGCCGCTGGCTGCACCCAGATGAGGTTAATACGAACACGGTCCAACCCATCTTCATGAGCGGCTTTGCTGTGATTGCAGTCTGCTTACTGGTGCTGGAAGCGGTCCCCTATTTGTATACGCGCGAATGCCGCGAGGGGCCGTATCCCACGGTGTTAGACATTTTTGAGTACGAGCGGAACACCGGCATGGTGGGGGTTGACCCCGTGGGGGGCTATTTCCCTGTGACGGTGGCTGTCCGGCCAACAGAGACCCCGCTGGAAGCAGACTATGCGGCCGGAATTCCTCCGCAGCGCTTTGACGCGACGATGCTGCCAGCCAGTGCTGAGCTCATTTCAGCCAGCTACGGGAACAATCAGGCCAGCATTACGCTGCAAACCGATGAGCCTTTTACCGGCCGATTTTTGAGCTTTGCTTATCCCGGCTGGAAGGTGTCGGCCGATGGGCAGCTGCTCGACATCACCCCCTCTTATCCGGAAGGCTTGATTACGTTTGACGTTCCGGCTGGGACGGAGCAAATTGAAATCTGGTTTGGCTGGACCCCGTTCAGGCTATTTCTGACGGTTGCCAGCGGACTGTGCGTGGCCCTGTTTTTTGCCATGTGGCACTGGCGACTCAAGCCGTTTAACCCACCGTTTGTAAACGCCAGTGAGTCGACCGTTACCGGCCGAAAATGGCATAGAGTGGTCGACGGTCAGCCATCTCATTACCGGATTTTGGGGGCGGTAGCTCTGGCTGGAACCGTGTTGGTGGCGGGCAAGTTTTTGCTGATTGACCAGCAGTTAACACCCCTGCATCAGGCATCAGCGCCCCAGCAGGCTGTCCTCTCGGCCGGAGAAATTAGCTATATTGGCTATCAGGTTGATCGACCAGCGGCCGAAGCGGGGGGCATTTTTAATATCGATATCGGCTTGCGGTCAAACGTGGTGCCGCAAAAGCGGTATCAGACCGGCATCAGGCTGGTGGGGCCAGAGGGGCAAACGTGGTCGATCACCGACCTTGAACGGCCGCGCATTTATGAAGATTTGCCGTTTACCACCTACTGGCTGATTGACGATTGGGGGTGGGACAGCTGGGAGATTTTGGTGCTGTCAGGTACACCACCGGGCTTGTATGACATTGAGCTGACGGTGTTTGATTTGGACACGCTTCAGCCGGAAACGCTAGTTGGGACTGATGGTAGCGTTATAGGGCCAACAAGCGTCATTGGGCAGATAGATGTTGTTCAACCTTCTGGAATGATTGAGAAAGACATAAAGTTCTCTGACGGTGGTGTATTTGAGGGGCTACCCCTAAAGTTTTATGGTTATTCACAATCACAATTTGATGCAATACCCGGAAGCCCTATTCTTCTGAAGTTTTATTTAGAAAAACTAGATAACGAAAACAGTTATTTGCTTGATGATTTATCACTGCAACTGAGTTTGCAAAATGAAACTGGTGCGGCCGTTCAATCTTGGCCAATTATTCCGGGCCAAGCAAGATACCGCGCCTCTGAATGGCCACTAGGAGATTGGGTGCTCAGCCAGCATGAAGTTTGGTTAAAGGCTGATCTGCCTAGTGGTATCTATCGTTTTGTGCTTAATGAGATTGAGCTTGGAACGATTACTATTACAGCACCACCTATGGTAACCGAACTACCTGCCATTGATGAGATGGTTGATGCAAAGTGGGAGAGCGGCATTGAACTGCTTGGTTTTAACGAAGTGGATGCAGATGGACAAAAGACGTTTGAGCTGGTCTGGCAAACGGCCGAATTTGTGCCGGAAAGCTATCGCGTGTTTATCCATCTGCTGGATGCTGATGGAAACATTGTGGCTCAGGCGGATGGGGTGCCTGCGGCATGGTCTCGCCCGACGACCGGCTGGCGGCCGGGTGAGTTTGTGGTGGATGCACACACCATCGACTTGCCTGATGGGGTTGACATTGTAAGCACCAGAATTGGGCTGTATGCGGCCGACTCTGGTGTGCGTTTGCAGCTAGGAACGGGTGATGACAGTTTGGAACTTCAAAAATAAATTGTGAATTTTTAGACTTGTATACGGCCATACACTACACTTTGGTCCATGAAAAATATTGCAGTGTATTGTGGTTCAGGAAACGGCCGTCAGCCGATCTATGCAAAAAAGGCGAAAGAATTGGGGGAAGCGATGGCGGCGGCCGGTTGTGGCCTTGTGTACGGTGGTGGAAATGTTGGCTTAATGGGCGTTATCGCCGATGAAATGATTAGGCTGGAAAAAGAGGTGATTGGGGTGATTCCACACGCCCTGTATGATCGTGAGCTAGGCCATAATGGCATTACCCATCTCTACAAAGTTGACACGATGCACGAAAGAAAAGCGCAGATGATGAAACACGCAGATGCGTTTATTGCCATGCCCGGGGGAATCGGTACTTTAGAAGAACTGTTTGAGGTGATGACTTGGCTTCAGCTCCAATTCCACCATAAGCCGATTGGTATTTTGAATGTGGCTGGCTACTATGATCACCTAATCGGCTTTTTGAATCATGCAGTAGACGAGGCGTTTATTCGTGATGATCTGAGCGAGCTTGTTGTCTATTCGGCCGACCCTGCTGAACTGGTTGGTATGCTACAAGAGAGAGCTTGATAGATTTGCTATGAAATTTGATTTTGACCAAGGTTTACCGGTTTGGGTGTGGGGCATCCTCTTTTTTCTGGTGGTGCTGCCGTTCTCTTTTCGCAGCGGGCAGCCTAATCAGACATTTGGGCCGGTTGATTTGCAGGAGAGTGAGGCTGTTCCAACTATTCAATCTGCTCAGGTTGAACCAACAGCGGTCATTGCACCGGCCGTAGAAACAGTGGATGCCTATGCAGGTCCGGCCGTAAACGTAACGGTCGAGATTTTGCCACCACCAACGATCAACCCTGATGCTACTGCGCCAGTTATCATCGAAGTGCCACGGGCTACTGAAACACCAGAGGGGGGCGGCTATCCCGAACCTGAAGTTGCAGACCCAGAAGGCTACGAGTAGGTCAGTAGGTCAGTGGCATAAAAGACCGACCTACTGAATCGCGAAGCGGACTGATCACCGTTTACCATTAACCTGTCTACGGAATCCACTTAATGTCGCGGAAGTTCGGTTTTCTTTTCTCAAGGAACGCATTGCGCCCCTCTTTTGCTTCGTCAGTCATGTATGCCAAGCGTGTCGCTTCACCGGCAAATACTTGTTGTCCTACTAAGCCATCATCGATCAAGTTAAACGCAAATTTCAGCATCTTGATAGATGTTGGTGATTTGCCCAAAATTTCTTGTGCCCATTCGTATGCTGTGTCTTCCAGCTCAGCATGTGGAATCACGGAATTAACCATCCCCATTTCATACGCTTCTTGTGCAGAATAATTCCGGCCGAGGAAGAAAATTTCCCGGGCCCGTTTTTGCCCCACCATGCGGGCCAAATAGGCTGAGCCATACCCGCCGTCAAAGCTGGTTACATCTGCGTCAGTTTGCTTAAAGATGGCGTGTTCTTGGCTGGCAAGCGTCATGTCACACACGGCGTGTAAGCTGTGACCACCGCCGACGGCCCAACCGGGCACCACCGCGATCACCACTTTGGGCATAAAACGGATCAATCGCTGAACTTCCAGGATGTTGAGACGTGGCATCCCATCATCGTCAACGTACCCTTGATGGCCACGTGCATTTTGATCTCCACCAGAACAGAAGGAGTACACTCCGTCTTTGGTTGATGGTCCTTCGGCCGACAGCAGCACAACCCCGATCGAGGTGTCTTCACGGCTGTCTAAAAATGCCTCAAAAAGTTCACCAACCGTTTTTGGCCGGAAGGCGTTCCGCACATTCGGCCGGTTGAACGCAATGCGTGCAACCCCATCCGATTTCATGTAGGTGATATCTTCGTATTCTTTAACTACTGTCCAGTTTGCTTTGCTCATTTTTTTATTGATAAGATGAAATAATTTGGCTTCATTTCATCCTATCATCTCATTATTTAATCAATTTGATTTTTAAAATTCTACCGGATGGTGTTCAATGCTCTCCACATTGCTAACGCTTTTTTCTATGGAAGCGGGATGTAACCCGGCATCGCTTGGATGCGTGCGATCCACGCATTGACATGGTCATAGGGGGCCAAATCGATTTCACCTTCACCCGCCATCGCCACATATGGGTAGCAGGCCATATCGGCCACAGTGGGGTTTTCGCCTGCTAAAAATGGCCGATCAGC
>JBCCSO010000438.1:0-4655 GCA_039199965.1 Chloroflexota bacterium
GCACAGGGTGCATGACGAGTCACCATACGAACACGAAACAACCTCTTCCGTTCGTGTAGATTAGGAAAGTTAAAGAGACCACTTAGGTCATGTAGGCCGCACTATTCGATTGATTCATTGCAAAGGAGACTTGAGGGCTATAACTGGGAGAGGTTGCAATCCTCCAAGGGATTAATGCAAATCAACGCATGCATGAACACCACCAAGGATATTAATTTCAGCTCCATCCTGTTTTAAATCAAGCTTAAATTATCAATTTTCAAGTTTAAATATTGGGGCACAAATGTAGGGGCCACCTTAAATTTAGTTTAAATCTTCATGTTTTGTTGGGGGTAGAACACCGTTTGTTCTATGTTAGGCCAAACCTGAGTGAAGACCCGCAGTTAGTGGCCCAAGATAGTTTCCGGGTAAGTCACGATTTGTGCTTTATCCCAGATCAAAACGAGTTTGTAATAGGCTCAGACAAGATTTTCCTTGGAAGTGGCTACCTCTCGATTGCTAATCCGCAGAATAGCCGCCTGCAGTTCTCCTAATCGAACAGGCTTACTGACGTAGTCATCCATTCCAGCCTCAAGATATCTTTCGCGATCACCGATCAAGGCGTTTGCCGTCATTACAATAATCTTCGGCCGTTTTCCAACTGGAATCAGCTCATGGATGCGTTTTGTAGCTCCTATTCCGTCTAAATTTGGCATCAAAATATCCATGAGCACTAAATCATAGGGCCTTGCCTGCACCGCTTCTACTGCTTCTAGTCCATCAGAAACAATGTCAATCCGGTATCCTAGCTTTTCGAGCATCTTCTGCGCCACTTTTTGATTAACAAGATTGTCTTCGGCTAACAAAATTCGCAGTGGTAGGATTTTGCTCATGAGTTGAATCTCTTTGTCGGCCGGTTGTGCAGGCCTGTATTTTGATATTGTCTTGGACTCACCTATAGCCAGCGTCTCAATAAGCACATCAAAAAGCACTGACGGCTTGACCGGCTTCGTCACTGATTTAGCCAACAGCTGAGTTCTGACATCCTCTTCGGATAGATGCCCCGTTGATGTAAGCACAATTATAGGAACAGACAGATAATCTGGCTGCTGTTTTAGTTTTTCTGCGACTGTCAGCCCATCCATTCCCGGCATTTGCAGATCCAGCAAAATAAGATCGTAGTCGTGACCACTATTTATTCGCTCAAGAGCAGCTTTGCCAGAATCAACTAGGTCAGTTCGCATATGCCACGAATCTAGATAGTGTATCAAGATATTTCGATTAGTCGCGTTGTCATCTACAACCAGAACCCGTTTGTCCACAATGATTGAATCTGAATTTAGCCAGCTAATTGGCTTATTGGTGTAAGCCCGCTGTCAGTGATATACAGCTTGGGGCCGCTAGCAGAAATGCAGCCGACTAATTCACCGTATTTGCCATTCTTAATTGCTTTAAAAAATTCTTATGGCAGGTACCCGCTGGTTAATGGTTGATCTAGGTTTATTCTTATCACGCAGGGATTGGATGTAGCCATTAATTGCACCCGCGTTTAAATCAGAGAATGAACTTTCATAGAACCATGCTAGAAAATCTGTGAGAGCTGCCCTGTAAGCAATTTTAATGTTTTTGCTTTTTGTTGTGTTGAGCACGGTTGTGATCAGCGGCTCAACTTGTTCCCAAAAAGGCTCTTTGTTGTTCGCTTGATGTTACGAGATCGCTCATGATGTGTTTCTCTTGAAATATAGGTGAGACAAGGAGTAAAAGTCCACTTTTGGATTATAGGTTACTGTAATAAAGATTATGATGCACGGGGATGAAGTCAGACGTATGTTTCTTGTCTAGGCTTACCTGCTTCAATCTCCTCTTTGCGGATGGCAACAAAGCGGTCTAGCTCCTCACGTACGGCCGGGTCCATCTCTGGCTGTTCGTAACCTTTCAACATTTTCTTCCAAACTTTATTTGCCTTTTTGTAGCTGTCTTCACTCCCTTCATCTTCCCATTTCTCATAATTGTCCATACTAAACACCTGATGCTGATGGAAAGCGGTTTTGTAGTGCTTCATTGTGTGGGATGAACCTAAAAAGTGCTGACCAACTGGCGTATCTCCATAAGCTTCCCAAGCGAAGCCATCATCGTCTAATTCAAATCCTTTACTGTAACGGGCGATCATAGCGCAAATTTCAAGGTCAAGAATAAACTTCTCGTACCCTGCAATCAGCCCACCTTCCAGCCATCCGGCCGAATGGAGCACAAAATTCACCCCCGCCTGCACTGTGGCCCACATCGTGCTGGCTGATTCGTAGCCTGATTGCGCATCAGGGATGCGTGATGCAGTAAAGTTACCGCCTGAGCGGTATGGCAAGTTATAGTAACGCGCCATCTGCCCGCCCGCGAACATGGCCAGATTGTTTTCTGCCGTGCCAAAGCATGGAGCACCACTCTTCATGTCGATATTGGCCAGAAACGCTCCGTAAATACAAGGTGCACCGGAGTTGATCATTTGAGCGTAGCAAATGCCAAATAAGGTTTCTGCATTCAATTGGGCCACCGTTGCGGCCGTTGTGCTGGGTGACATCGCCCCAGCAATAATGAACGGGGTAAACATGACCGCCTGCTTGGTTTCCGCGTAAACCTTGATGGCCCCTAGCATGCGATCGTCCCAGCGAAGTGGGCTAGATGCGTTAACGGTTGAACTGACGGCCGGATTGTCAGCCATCCGTTCTTTACCCACCACAATGCGAGCTACATCCACACTATCACGCGCGTTATCCGCAAAGACCACGCTCCCCATGAATGATTTATCGCTCAGCGTCGATAGGGAGTGGAGCATATCCAAGTGGCGGGTGTGTAAAGGCAGGTCGTTTGGCTCAACCAAAACGCCACCCCCAATGTGCATTTCGGGGGCCATGTAGGCGAGCTTGGCAAAATTGTTAAAGTCATCAATTGTGCTCTCCCTTCGCCCGCGATCAAGGTCGGCCGCAAAAGGGGGGCCGTAGATCGGGGCAAAGACAGTGTTTCGACCACCAAGTGGTAAATCTTTGGCCGGATTACGCGCCAATTGAGTCCAGCTTGAGGGGGCCATATTGACAAAGTGCATCAGTGTCTCTTCATCGATCTTTACTTTGTTACCATCCACGATTTTTGCTCCGTTTTGGCGAAAAACCTCAACGGCTTCGGGAAAATCGATGATCAGTACGCCAAAATCTTTCAGCAGCTTCATAGAGGCACGATGAACTTTCTCAACGCCTTCCTCATTCAACAAATCCATAAACGGGACATTGTTTAAGATGGGCTGCAAAAACTCAATTGGCTTTTTGCTATGCCTTAAGGTTCTACTGCTCGAACGGTTGCGTTTTCTCATGGGAGTGTATCCTTACGATTGTGAATTTTCTGGCTCAGGCCGAAACCCGATTTTGTAGGAAATTGCATCAGCAGCCTCTTTTAAAATGGGGGTGAGGCTGCTCAATTTTTTAATAGGCAATCTTGATGCCGGGCCGGCCGTGCTAAGGGCCGCTACAACTTGCTTGTGATGGTTAAAGATGGGAACAGCAATGCCCATTATGCCAAGCTCCAGCTCATGCACTGTTGTGCCAAATCCTTTCAAATTTACTTGCTCGAGCTCGACCAAAAGCGCATCTTTAGTTTGTAGCGTATCTTCCGTAAGCATGATTAAATTGCTCAGGTCCAAGGAATCCAAAGTATCACTGGGCTGATAGGCCAGCAACACCTTGCCTGTTGACGTTGCATGAGCAGGGAGCCGGGTTCCCACATATTGAGTCATGCCTAAAAGACGATGTCCTAAAGCTTCCTCAATAACCATGCTGTAGGGCTGGTTGTGTTCATCAATCCACAGAATATCTAGGGTTACTGACTCTCCAGTCTCTCTAGCAACCCGACGCATATACTCACTAGCAAATGAGCGGACTCGATGACGCCGCATAGATCGGCCGCCCAGCATTATGAGTTCAGAGCCCAAACACCACATCCCAGCGCCAGTGTGGTCGAGAAGCCCTTCCCGCTTTAGCGTGCTGAGCATGCGAAACACCGTTGTTTTGGTCAAACCTGTTTCTGCAATAAGCTCCTGTAACGTCCAGTCCGGTTTTTCGTCATTAAATAAACGGAGCAGATGAATTGCCCGTTCTATCGATTGAGTGCCTTTCATTGTGTATCCAAATAGTGAAACATTGTTCCACCAAATGGAATTTTACTGAATTAACGACTCCAAAACAATGCGTCCGTATTTTTTGCCCTCAATTTACATAAAAATCAATGATGGGGTTTGAAGTGCTCTGGGGGGTTTGGTAAAATTCGGGACTAATTTCCTAGGGCGGTTTGCGCAATTGGGGCTAAATTTTACATTCACCCATCCCAAACAATTATTTGACGGATTTTGAGTTGAACAGATTAGGCAAAAGAGCAATCAAATACAGAATCTGGGTGATAGGCATCACCCTTCTTTTGCTCCCTTCCATTTTGTTTGCAGCCAGTCAAAATCCATTTAACGGAGCCAATGAGAGCCTCGGTTCGCCTATCCAATATTCAGGTCAAGCTCAAATTGAGGGAGATCTAGCTCTTGGCGCCCGATTGGCTCCATCAGTGGCGCAACTAGGTACTGAACTCCAGCTGCAATTGGTAATGGTTAACCAATCAGATGATCCAATCGCACCTAGCGTGGC
>JBCCSO010000439.1:0-4646 GCA_039199965.1 Chloroflexota bacterium
CCATCCGGTAGTTTAAACGATAAACCTGCGAGGTTTTATGAGGAGCCTACGCTTTCCGTTTGCCTACTTCAATCTCAACAAACTCTGGGAGATAGTTAGGCGTACAGCCACGGGATACTGGGTCACCTTTGTAAAGCCCTACTTTTTCACCCAACTTGACTACTTGTGATCGGTATTCTGGATCATAAACGCCAATCCAGCCGGCCGTGAAATTCATGGCCCACTGTACTTCTGGTTCTTCTGTGGCTAGATTTTTTTCGAGTGATTTCAGTAGTTCGGTCGTGTTGTCTGGTGGCGTTTGTCCGGTCCAGCGCAAGCGACCTTGCTGGTACCAAAACAAGCGGCGCAGGACCGGGGACGGGGCATGCTCCCATATGTTTATCAGCGCTTTTAACCGATTGTCTTTCATGAGCTGATTTGCTAGAAACCAATCCGTGATCCGCACACGTTGATCAATGTTATGGGTTTGCAGATCGTTTGCAAGGCGATCAATAAGGTCTTGGTCTATCAGTTTTTTGTCCATGATCAAGACCGCCAGCATGCGTGGGTAAAACTCTCCGCTGTCCCATAATTCCATGGCCAATGCATGGTCTTTTTTGATCTCTTTCGCCATCTTTTTGAGATCACCCATTTTGATGGGCCCCTGACTTAATTGGGACAATAGCTCAGGTGTTGAAGTTAGAACAGTCATGATGTTCCTCCTGCACGCATTATAGCAGGTTAGCTGATTTACTAGCCCTCAAGCTTTGCACGCAGCTCTCCTCCGCTGGGATTTTCTGTTTCGATCCATTCAACCACGTCTAAGAACTGATCGATCTCAGCTTGAGTTGGTCCACTTGGGGCTTTGGGGGTTTCAATCACCCGGCCGTTTTGCGATGGATCAAACACAATCTCTGGAACGATGGCGGTATTATCCCCCCAGCGTGGTCCACCCAAATAGACGGCCGTGTACATGATTTGAGCTTTTTGCTCTGGCACCCCGCTGGTGAGCAACGCTTCGTAAAAGACATAGTGAACATACTGCCAAGGCTCTTGTTGATAGGTGTCTAAATGCAAATTGTCGCTTTGGCAGTATGCATCGTGGATGACGGCCGCATCAATATAATCACCATCTAGCCGCTCACCGGTAGCTGATAAAAAGACTTGTGGAATCGAAGCCCCATCTGTGATGGTGCCGGCCGGAGCAACCCACTTTTTGCCGATTGAATCTACATAGACAAAGTCCTCGTCCAAAATCCATGAATCACGGCCGGAGCGGCTTACCTTGGCGTGAGGTGATAAAAACTCCCCTTTTGGTAGAGGTGGGGTTGGCGTGGGAGCCATCTGCTTAACCGCAATTTGGTTGATGGGATTTTCGACTGTTACGGCCGGTTGCACGGCCGTCAAAGATAGATCATTGTCAACAATAGCGATTTGCGTGATGCATCCGAGGGTAATTGAGAGGTATAAAATTATGCGTCGTACCATTTTTCTTCCTTCTAAAATGTGGGTATCTAATATGCTATGGCCGTAGTACGACACACGGCTCAAAAAGGTTCCGCTGTTTTTAGATGTTTTAGAAAATGGTTGGATTGCGTAGGCTTTCAGTAGGTTTTATACACAAGTAGAGACGCCCCGGCGGGACGTCTCCCATTGGAAAATGCCCCGGTGCAAGACGCCCCACGGGGACGTCTCTACGGGTTTTATTATTTCAGGCTGTCAAAGGCTGCCTCAAACACAGCAAGTCCTTCGTCGAGTTCTTCCTTTGTGATGGTCAGCGGTGGGATAAACCGAATCACGTTCTGATAGCTGCCGCAGATCAAAATCAGCAGATTGTTGGCGACGCACTGCTTGGCAACTTTTGAAGCGGTGGCTGCATCGGGATTGCCGTCTTTGTCAGTAAATTCAACACCGACCATCAGACCCCGGCCGCGGACATCACCCATGTTCCCGTCAGAATATTTGCCTTGCATTTCTTTTAGACGGGTAATCAAGTAGTCACCCATGTCTTTGGCATTTTGGGCCAAATTTTCTTCAACGATGGCATCTATCGATGCGCACGCCCCTGCTAACGAAATCGGGCTGCCACCACCATAGGTGCCTCCGTGGGTGCCCGGCGTCCATTTGTCCATCAGTTCGGCCGGAGCCGCAATGGCAGAGATGGGCAAGCCACTGCCCAATCCTTTGGCCATAATGATGATGTCTGGCTCGATACCCGCATGTTCGTAGGCAAAGAATTTACCTGTCCGGCCGAACCCGCTTTGCACTTCGTCTGCAATCAGTAGGATGTCGTGCTGGTCACACACGGCGCGTAGCTCTTGCAGAAAGCCGTCAGGGGCAGGCACATACCCACCTTCACCCAAGATTGGCTCGATCACAATGGCGGCCGTTTCGCTGGGGGAAGTTTGGCTGTGGAGCAGCAGATCAAGCTGTTTCATGCAAAATTCTGTGGCTTCTTCCTCATCCCATCCGTAGTAGTAGGCGTATGGGAACGGGGTGACAAACACACCGCCTGGTAATGGCTGATAGTCTTTGCGATAAATATATTTGGAAGTGGTCATCGCCATTGTTTGATGGGTCCGGCCGTGGAAGCTACCCTGCATAACCACAATATTTTTCCGGCCGGTTGCCTGCCGGGCCAGCTTAACAGAGGCTTCTACCGCTTCTGCACCGCTGTTTGAAAAGAAAAAGCGGTCGATTTTGTCAGGGGTGACATTGTTCAGTTTTTCAGCCAGCTCAATCGCTTTGGGATGAATGGTGATATTCATCTGGCTAAAGATCATGCTGGCCGCTTGATCTTGTACCGCTTTCACCACTTTGGGGTGACAGTGGCCGGTGTTGGTCACCCCGATCCCAGAGGTAAAGTCGATATATTTATTGTCGTCAGCGTCGTAAATGTAGATGCCCTCTGCACGGGCGGGTTGGACTTGGGTCAGATGGGTCCAAACAGGAGAAAGTAGTTCAACAGACATAGTTTGTTCCTTAACTTTAAATTGGATTGCAGCGCAAATGAGGGCTGCAGCTCGTAGATTTTATCCTTACTACTCCCACCAGAAAAATTAAATACACACGATCACATTAGCAATTTTTATTCTGGTCCGCTCTTTGCTTTTTTGGGGTCACCCGGATACCAGCGCGCATTTTCGAGCATTCGAATAGATCGGCTGGGGTAAGGATGGGTTGATCGCTTAAATTCGGCGATGGTTTGCTTGTGATCATACGCTACCCGATGATGTTCTAGAGACCACATCGACCTGTCACGGTTCCATATTGCCATACCGTAGGCGGCCCGGTGATCACCGTCAAACGGGAAGCCCACAGCCCCAACCGATTCAACCCGCTGCCCATTAAAAACCCCCTGCCCAATAAAGTGAACGTGCCCATAAACGATTAGGTTTGCCCTTGCATTGGCTAGCATCCGGAACGCTTTTTCGGCTGGTGTTGGCTTAAGAAGCCCTGCTCCGGGACTTTCGTTACTGGGCTTCAAAATAAGCAGATCATAGCAGCTGCGAGGGGTTGAGTGGACAATGAGCAAATCATCCAAATGCCCTTCCCCATCTGGTGGAGTGATCCGTCTCTGCTGTGGTAGTGACTGCAAAAAGTTGAGTTTGTCTGGCCCAAGCCGCTCCCGTATCCATGCCTCCTCAGCACCATTTTTATTGAGGATATCGAGATCTGTATTCCCCACAATGCAGGGGTGCCCAGAATGGATGACAAGATCGACACATTCGGCCGGATGTGGTCCTTTGCTAGCCAAATCTCCTGCAAATACAACAAGATCAGGGTCTTGCAGCTTAATATCAGCCATCACCGCTTTAAGCGCGTAGGCATTTCCATGAATGTCTGCAACGATTGCTACCTTAAACATATTCTCACCTCTTTCTTTACCGTTGAGAATAGGGCAACAAACTTACCCTATTTGTAACGATGGGCTCACATCCATATCGGCCGAACTGCGCTCACCCCGCGTGAAATGCTGATGAGCGGCTGCCCCGATCATGGCCGCATTGTCTGTGCACAAAAATAGGGGCGGAGTACGCACGGGGACATCTAAGCGCTCAGCCATCTCGCGCCGCAGCTGTGAGTTTGCCGAAACACCGCCTGAAATATGAACCCCCTTGGCCCCAGTTTCTTTCACCGCCCGGCCGGTTTTGATCACCAGCACATCAACCACTGCCTGCTGAAATCCGGCCGCAAGATCATGGAGAGGCAGCTCTTCACCCGATTTCTCAAACCTCTGAATTTCACGCATAGCGGCTGTTTTTAAGCCGCTAAAGCTAAAGTTGTAACCATCCTTCATCACCGCGCGAGGGAACTCAAACAGGGTGGGGTCACCTTGTTTGGCCGCTCTGTCGATGTGCGGCCCACCGGGGTAGGGAAGACCTAACAGGCGGCCGACCTTGTCAAATGCCTCACCGGCCGCGTCGTCCAGCGTGCCACCTAGGTGCTTGTACGTACAGTGGTCTTCCATAAGATATAGTTCTGTGTGACCACCGCTCACAACTAAGCAAACAATAGGTAATTCAATCTCATCTGCCCCATCTGCCAGCCATTGTGAATAAACATGCCCTTCGATGTGATTGATCCCTAAAAGCGGTTTGCCCGTTGCTAAAGAGAGTCCCTTTGCCATGTTAACCCCCACAAGCAGTGAACCGACTAGTCCCGGC
>JBCCSO010000440.1:0-4636 GCA_039199965.1 Chloroflexota bacterium
ATCACAAAGTGAATTAGCTGCACTCCAGAAGGATGGAGAATCTCTAGATCTAGATCAGGTGGTGGAACAATTACTGCAAAGGAAAGAAAGCGACGGATCAAGCTTCAATTTGAAATCGATTATTCAACAGTTCTTCAGATCCTGAGAAAAATACCCATTGTTTCAGATCGCCTTACTAACTTAAAAAAGAGCAATACCGTGCACAAGGTGGCATTGCTCTTTTTGAACAAAGTAGTACTAGGCGGTCTATCTAGGACAAACTCTTATTAGCTTAGAGTCACATCAGGTTTTTAAAATATGCACCGCTAATTAAAGGTCGCATTCACACGCTCGTTAGCATCAATCAAAATATCCTGCGCGGGGGCTTCGCCCCGGTAGATTTGCGCAAATGCTTCCGACATTATGGCGTCAATATCAGATGCGTTATCGGTAATCGGAAAGAGGAAAGTTCCCCCTTCTTCAACTTGTGAAGTAAAGGCTGTCACATCTACACCCCGTGACGTATACACATCGATGGCATTCCACACTCCAGACTGGATTGCTGGAAAGACTACGCCATAGTTACCAACGAGCTGTGCACAATCTGAAGAAGCGGCATATTTAACCCATTCCCATGCGGCCTCCGGGTGTGCGGTGCCGGTCCAGACAGAGTCAGCTAACCCATTAAACATTGACTTCCGGCCGTTGGGCCCAATTGGCAACCTTGCAAAGCCAGATTCAATATCCTCGAGCCCGGAATAGTAGCCAATCATCCAAGAACCGTCTGTGGTCAATGCACTTTTTCCGTCTGCAAAAAGCACGCTAGAGCTAAATGAAACCACCTCATCATAGGGTGCAAAATAACCATCAGAGATCATATCTTGGAACCACTGCATCGTATCGATGAAGCGCTGATCATCGTAGTAATATTCAGTTGCATAGAGGCCGTCTACAAAGTTCCAGCCAGTTGAGGCAGCAAACATAGAGAAGACAGTTTGACCATAGGCTCCAGTCCCATTGTAATCGGCCGCGTATCCGTAGCGAACTACTTTTGTTTTATCAAAGTCAGGACTCAATCCATCATTGCCATTTTCATCCAGCGTGAGCTTCTTCACAATTTCACCAAACTGTCCCCCATCCTCAGGGTTCCATGTGGCATTGTTAAGCTCTTCAGACGTAATGCCTGCGTCAGCAAGGACAGCTGGGTCATAAACGACCGCAACAGTGTCCCAGTCTTTTGGCAAACCAAACCGAGCCCCATCACGAACCCACAACTTTTCTAGTTCACCCAGATATATCCCGACGTCCAGCTCATCAGAATCCACAAACGGCTGAATGTCCAAAATTTGGTTTTTAGCCGAATATTCTGGGTACTTTGAAAGGTGATTCGCAAAAACGTCTGGCGCGTTCCCTGCATCAAGCTGGCTGTTTAAAGTGGACCAATAATCTCCCCAGCCAATTTGTTCAACATTAACCTGAATACTTGGGTTCAGTTCTGTAAAGTTAGCCGCACAGGCCTCATATGCAGGAAACTGATTAGCATCCCAGACGATGTATTTGATTTCAACGTCCTCTTTTATCACAACCTCTTCGTCAACATCCTCATTATTCCCCACAGGTGCCTGTTCTTGCGCTTGAGCTACAGGTGTTACTGTCGCTAGAGGCACCACCGGTTCTGTCACCGGAGCACCATTACAGGCAGTTAAACCGATCAAAAGTAAAAAAAATACAATAACTGCTATTTCTTTGTTTATAGATTTCATATCAGGTGCCAAAAAGATTTGTGTTCAAAATCGCTTGTTATAGGACAAACGATTGATATTAGGAGACAACCAAAAAGATTAATATTTAGTTATACGAGCAAATTCTAAATGATTTTAAAACGGCATGAAATAGGATGAAAAGGGCACATTACCGTCATTAATCTATTTCACGTTCACCCCTATGATCAACGGTCCACTTCGGAGAATAAATGCTATGAATATAAGAAGAAAGACTTTCTTCTGGGCAATTTTGATTCTTATTCTGTCGTCTTGCACAGTTGAGACGGCATCAGTAACTGAAGTATTGGTAGAACAACTCCCTGAAGCGACAGCAACACCAGATACAACTAGAATTTTTGATGAAGTGGCTCAAAATTGCAGCGAAGACAACTCTCTTTGCATTGCGTTTGTAGTAGAGCGTGGGCTGCTTGA
This sequence comes from Chloroflexota bacterium, assembly GCA_039199965.1. GTDB lineage: Bacteria > Chloroflexota > Anaerolineae > Promineifilales > Promineifilaceae > WTJY01. The sequence goes on from JBCCSO010000440.1 coordinate 2,175, forward strand.
CGAAAATTCTTTTTATCAGTCGGCCCTTAATGGTGCCAAACGTGCAGAAGGTGATTTGCTGGCAAGCGTCACAGTCATAGAGGTCAAAGAGGACTCTGAAGAAGCTTATATTCAAGAGCTAAACACCATTGCGGAGCAAAGCTATGACATTATCATCACAGTTGGACCAGAGTTATTGGTAGGAACCTTGGAAGCTTCAAAAATTCACAATGACATCAATTTTATCGGTATAGATCAAAATCAATTTTTAGCCTACCAAAACTTTGTGGGAGTCAATTTCAAAGCTGAGAAAGCAGCATTTCTTGCAGGGGCTCTATCGGCCATGGTTTCTCAATCAAACACGATTGGCGTTGTGCTTGGTGAAAGCGATATTGCATCGGCTGCATCCCGCTACCAAGTCGGCTTTGAAGCGGGAGCTCACGCGATTGACGCAGAGAAAGAAATCATTTACGCCGTGTATGATGGCGATGCTGAAAACGCCTATAACGATCCCGAATGGGGAAAACAAACTGCAAGAACTCTAATGAGAGAAGGTGCAGACGTAATTTTTGCGGCCGGTGGCGAAACCGCACTGGGCGCACTTGAAGAAGTGGCAGAAAGTGAAACTGCGTTCTGCATCGGTGCAGACTTAGATCAATACGTTGAATCTGTAGAGAGCCGACCCTGCCTCGTATCCTCAGTTGTGCGTGACATTGAATCGGAGGTATTCAAGATCATAGCCCTCTCAGTTTTGGATGATTTTCCAACAGAAAACGTGATTGGTAGCTATAAGTATGCTCCCTTTTACACATTTGACCGGTTCATGACCGCAAATGTGAAAGCCTACATTCGTGAAATTGAGGCAGACATCGAAAACAACAGTATCACAATTGACGGGACTTATATGCTCAGAAATGTGCCGCAGATAAATATCCGGCGGTAAGCAGATGTGTGGTAAATATGATTACGAGAGAAGTTATCCCATTGAATCAGGGGTAACCCACATCGACTTTGTAAGCTCACTTCCCACAACTTGTTCGTCACGGCCGATCTTTAACCTCATCGGTCCATTAAACGGTGCACGGCCAATAATCTCAAATTCAGCACCGGGTTTCACTCCTAAAGTGGCTAGGTAGTTGAGCTTATCGCTATCATGAGTACGAATTCGGCTGATAGAGCCTTTCTGACCTACACCTAAGTTATTAATGCAGGTATCATAAAAATTAGGCATATTGCCTGATTGATCAGGAATAGGCTCCCCATGCGGACAACGATCTGGCTGGCCAGCCATTTCTGCCATACGCTCCGCGACTGCGTCGTTCAGACCATGCCCTAATTCATGTGCGTGTTCATGCGCTTCTCCCCACTCAAATCCCATCACATCAACCAAAAACACTTCCAAAACTCTATGTCGACGTAGTTCTCTCAGAGCTTCGTGTGCACCCCGATCCGTTAGTTTTACCCCTTCATACGGTACGTGCACAACCAGCCCTTCATTTCTCAGGCGTTTTAACATGCGCGGCACTGCCGGAGGGGAAACCTCTAGTTTTTCGGCCAAGCTGGTGGTGCTCACCATTGGCTCGTATTCTTGTAGCCGATAGATTTCGGCCAAGTATTCACGCATTGCTGCACTAATGGACATAGCTCAATTATTCTAACAGGATTTTTGATCCTGCATAAAAGCAAAAAGTTACACCTAAGTTTAGATCTAACCTTAAGAATGAAAGTACAGAAAAGTAGTTAATTTTCCTGTTTTACATCAAAAATGATATTTAGCCTGCTTACAACGCAACATTATCAATGTTCATCCAATCATACAGGACATTTTTTGATTGGGCATTGAAGGCGAAGATACCTCCGCCCCCCGGAAAATCCGGCGCGTCTGCCAGTGTGATCGCATTATTTTTAAGATAAGAGTTTAAAAAGGAACCAACCGCACCGTGGGTTACAATAATCAAATCACCATGCGTTTTTTCCTCTATCAACAATTTTTCAACAGCATTGACAATGCGCTTTTGGGCATCGATAGCCCGTTCCCATCCATCAACGCTTTTAGTTGGATGTAAAAACAGCATCTGTGCATTGTGATCGTGCGCTTCTTGTGGCAGATAACCAGTAGAGGAACGGTCAACTTCTTCAAGTCCATCTACCTCAACCGCTTCTAATTCGAGATAATTCGCCAGCATTCTAGCACCGTCAATCGCTTTTTGTTCATTGCTTGAGTAAACGGCCGTCACTTTTAAAAGCCACGCTGCACTCAGCAATCGCTCTATACGTTTTCGGCCGATTTTAGAAAGTGGCCAGCGCGGTACAGGCACATTTGGATCAATAACAACATCAGAATGCGTAATAACGAAAACCGTCTTCACACCCTAATTTTAGGATTTTGCTGCCTGGGTCCGACTTTTTATTATAATTTTCTTTTTTATTATCAACAATAGACTCATCTTAAAGACTCTCGGCGCAATAGGCATTGCTTAATC
>JBCCSO010000441.1:0-4622 GCA_039199965.1 Chloroflexota bacterium
CCAATCGAATACCGCTCTTTGGTTGTTGTAGAGCCGATCCCCCGGCCGTCTGAGCTGTTTAAACAAGCGATGGTCCGGTTGCCGTACGCATCCATCTCCCCATTAATCAAACGAGAATTAAAACCATTTAGGGATGACTTGGCCCCGGGAATTTCAATCGCCAACAAATTGGGGTCTTCCCACGCCATCACCCGGCTTTCCCCTTCTAGCTCGTGCAGCAAGCCGTTTTTACGCGTTGCGTGAGCCGCAATAGCCATACCCGGCAGGCCATCATCGGCCGTGGTGATTGCCTGAGTCAAATCGGTACAGCTGTTTTTGGTCAGGCGCGGGTTCCCGTGCTGGTCAAAGCGATTTTTAGGGGTCAAACCGATCGATGACATAAAGTGGTCGATCTCAATCGATTCAGTTTCCGGGCCGAATAGGGCCAAATAGTGAACCTGTCGCTTTCCCTCATTGGCCCCTAGTTCAACCCCGGGCAAAACAGTCAGCCCCACCTCTTCCCCTGCCTCCTTGATCAGGTCAGTCCAAGCGATGTCGTTGTGGTCGGTTACCCCGATGATGTCTAGCCCCTGATCTTCTTTAGCAAACCGAACATATTCACGAGCAAAAGACAGCCTTTCATCATCCGTAATCAGTGAAAAATCTTTGCAGTGGAACGAACCATCGGCCGGGGTGTGATTGTGCAGGTCAATGCGGTAAAAGCGCGCACCATTGGATAATTTCTGAATCTGTTCAAGGTCTAAACTCACAAGAAACTCCTCTATTTTTGGGATGGCCACCGCATCAATTAACAGCCAGAATTATAGCACAATTGTTCTCATTTCCGAAATCTACAAGCCCTTTGCGCTGGCTTTTCAAAACCGAATAAGCAATCCTGAAAGGACTTGATATGGGATCGCTTCCCGTCAAGCTAAGTACAGATGACCATGTTCAAGATTAGAACATGGTCACGCATGCCACAACCATATCATTTTCAAACAGGACCAATTTATTAACCCAAAATAAGATTGTATTTGTTGGCTCGATTAAAATGTAAATGCTTATAATACGATCCGTGAGACTTCCTTAGACTGAAAGAAACCTAACATCAATTCGTTTTGAAAACAATTGCAATTGTTAGAATGGGGTTCAGAGCTAATCTAAATGCTAATTAGCCCACTATCCATCTGAAAAATCCTAAAAAAATCGGTTAACGTCAGCAAAGCAAAATAGCATTTTCAACAACAAGTTTTTTCTTTCTACTCCATAGCTGCCACGGGCCAAAACTCCTCATCATGCTACTCAAATCCATCACCTCCAATCCGAACTTAGACGAACTGCGCCAAGAATCCATCGTTTTGATACACAAAATATTTCAAGGCGCATTTTGGGTATCAGTCTTACTATTTATCCTTTACGGCTGTGTGCTATTTGCACAAAGTTTTACAGACTTGGCCAACGAGCTTGACAGATTCTTTTTTCGTCAACCAGGCGAAATGAGAATGTGGCTATATCTTGCAGATACAGTGTTTATGATCGCTTTGACTTCTGTCTGCTTGGTATTGTTCAAACGGGGAAAGTTGGAGGCATCCTTACGCCTTTTTTGCTTGGGCAGCTTCGTCCTTACTCACGCAATGGCTTTTACGGGATTGGGTTTCTATGACCCTGTCTTGGATTTGGTGTACCTTATCATTTTTTTGGCATCAGGTTTTTTACATATCAGAGATTCGATCATATTGGTCATAACCCATGTTCTTGTCTTGCTGTTGGTGCACTCTAATTACTACATCTTGGGTATACAAACGTATTTCCAAGAACCACCCATCGACAGGATATTCATCAAACTATTTGCTCTCCTGATCGCAACTTTTGTATTACGCCTGCTGGGCAAAAACATTTTAAACAAAACAGAAAGGCTCACAGACCTCAATGAAGAATTAATGGAGCATCAGACATTGCTGGAAGAGAAAGTAACTGACCGCACCAACAAGTTAATGATTGAGAGAAACCGCGCAGAGGAAGCCAATCAGGCCAAATCACAATTTTTAGCCAATATGAGCCATGAGCTACGCACACCGCTTAATGCCATTATTGGATACAGCGAACTTTTGGAAGAAGGGATTACGGATGGTGATGATAGCGATGATCTGCTAAGCGACACGAGAAAAATAGAATATTCTGGACGACATCTTCTTTCGTTAATCAACAATTTGCTGGACCTGTCAAAAATTGAAGCTCAGCAGATGGAAATCAGCATCAGCGCTTTCAAACTCCAGTCTTTACTGGATGAAGTTCTGATCACCATTAAGCCACTTCAAAGAAATTACAACTGCAATTTCATCATTAATAACCGCGTGGACCAGACTGATTTACAGACAGATGGGCAGAAATTCAAACAAATACTAATTAATCTCCTTAGCAATGCATTTAAATTCACACCAGAAGGTACGGTTACAATGAACGTGTTTTGCTCGAAAACTGATAGTCCAGAAATTCTTATTTTTGAAATTATTGACACGGGGATAGGCATGTCGAACAAGTTTATTGAAGATATCTTCGAACCATTTATTCAAGAAGAAAACAGCGTCTCTGTAAAAACAAAGGGAACCGGTTTAGGGCTAGCAATCTCAAAGGAATTTTCAAACATGCTGGGTGGGGATATATCGGTTGAATCAACTTTAGGCGTAGGGAGTAAATTTACATTCACAATTAAAAAATGTCTTGAATTTGGCAAGAATAAGAATCAATCAATCCCGCTTGTTTAATCCGCTGCAGCATGAAGGCGCCCTATCACGCAGCAGCCCTACCACAGCGCAGCATAAGCAACCTACAAGTTAAACTGGGGCTCTGTATTTTAGGAAGAGAGGCTTGATGACTTATGACCACCTAGCTGTTGATGCCTCTTTACACGAGTTGCAAAGTTATTTTCCCCTAGGTGTCAAAATGCCAAACAGGTAAAGGAGCCCGATAATTGTAAATAGGCCGCCCAAAAAGCCACCGAGCACAAACTGCTCCATCTGCCTAAACTGTTCAGGTGAATCGGGTGCAGGCAACTCTGGACTAGCGATATAAACAAAGTAAAAGAAGAAAGCCTGCCCAACCAAAAAGCCCCACAGACATAACCAGCCATCTTTGCCATCAGCTCTTCGACGAGATTGAAACCAGCGAATGAGCAGGTAGAGCTGAATCAGAAAAAAGATGATAGACGGGATAAACTCAATCATTAGGACCTTTTAATAACCTGAATCTAGGGACTGAAAAACCAAACTGGTCTTTCGAAAACATGTCATGATCTACTCAGGACTTAGTTTTCTGCTGAATCTCGCAAAACATGCATCACGTGAATTCCCTGAGGGTTGCTCATCAGCCAGTGCGCTAGGGCATCATGTGGAAATTCGCGACGCCATCTTTGATAAGTAGAGCGGGGCAAATTTCGGTAAAAAAGCGCCACCACAATCGGCCGATCTGACCAATAAGGTTCTGCGTAGTAAAGCGTTGTAAGGACACCCGGAAGCGTACCATTTTTGTAGCCAACCGTATTGTACTGCACCCGATTGCTTGGGAATTCAACAATCGGCCATTCTAGGTGACTGCGGATTAAACGGCTTGTGGCAGGGGTCCCCACCTCATCCTGAATCAGTTGAGCCATCAGCCGACTGTAGTCTAAGGCGGTCCCTTTTGTATCAAACGTCTCCGTGAAATAGGTCTCTTTCTGGAACGATGGCTGCCCCCCACGTCGCCACGTGTTTTCGCCGAACTGCCGGAAATTTTTATCTTGCAAAAAGCGGTCCTGCCGATCACTTATCATCGCTCCGTAGGCGGTCGGGTCCTCTGATAGGCGGACAAGTTCATCGCTAGGCAACGTGCTGACGGTCAAAAATTTTCCTAGCCAAGTGCAGGGGGCGGTATGATTGGTGAAACCTAGTTCAGCGGCCGTCTGTTCAATGCGCTCTTGCCCCAACAATTTGTGGAAATAATCTGCGGCCGCGTTTGAGCTGTGCCGGATCATCATCCAAGCCACATCATCCTGAGTCAAATTTTGTCCATCGAACTCTTCAAGCGCATCCCGATGCGCCCCTAAATCAGAGCCACGCAGATACCATTCATTCAAATCATCCCGATCAACAATTTGGTCTGCGCTGAATTCACCTTCCTCAACCGCCTTGGCCCACGCTACCAAATGGATCAGCTTGTTTACTGACGCCAGCGGCATCGGGCTATCTGCGTTGTGGTAATAGCCAATTCCCTCGTAATCTACTTGGAAAACCACCACGCTCACGTCATTTGGATTGGCATACAAATACTCGATAGCTGGCTTGGCTCTTTCCGGTACCAATTCGTCGGCAATGGGCGGCAGCTCCCAATCATAGTTGGTCTCAACATCTGGAAGAACGGTTGGGAGTTGCTGTCCGCATGGGGGAGATGGATCTTGTATCACAAACGGTGTAGGCGAAAGGACTGGGGTTGGTGGAATTTCAATGGTCGGTGGCGGTGGTAGGGTCGGTGCACCAACAGGGTTTGCAGGAGTGGTGGGCACTATTTCTAAGTTATCCAAAAGTGAATCATCGGCCGCAGCTTCCACCACGGGCACGGGCTCAAAAGGCTCTTGGTTGCAGCTGGCTAAGCTAATTGCTAGCAAAATA
>JBCCSO010000442.1:0-4618 GCA_039199965.1 Chloroflexota bacterium
CGTGCGAAACGGTTGTCACAATTTGAGATTTAAGCTGGTTAAGATCAGATTCAGACTGGTAGGCGCGGGTTAGCCTGCTGTTGATTTCAGACAAATCGGCCGTAGCCTCCTGCACTTTTTTATCAAACTCAATTGTTTTTAGCCTGCGGATTTCTTCATTCTTGGCGGCCGCCTCTTTGCGCAGCGTTTGATCAATCTCTCTCAACTTCTCCGTTGTCTCGTTGCTAAACACCTGCTCCTTTATCTCGTGAAACCGCTCAAACGCATTCAGAGCCTTTTCAAACTGACCCTTTTGCTTGTATATCTGAGCATATAACTCATAACACTGAAACTGGTGTGGCAAAAAGTCTTTTTGCTCAGCAATCAGGAATGCGGCATTTAGTTTTTCAAGCGCTGTATCCAAATCACCCAGTTTGATATACACATCCCCCATCTCCAGCAGTGCCTCAAGAATTTGGACCGTGTTCTTAATTTCTACCGTAATTTCATACTTTTGATTGAGGTAAGAAATTGCGGTCGAGAAATCACCCTGAGAAGCGTAAGCTTTTGCGACAGCCCGTAGAGCCCACGCCTCTACGTACTTATTACTTAGCTTGTGAGCGTAGTTTAGGCCTCTTAGCCCACGCTCCAGACCGATTTTTATTTCCCCTAAAGACACGTAGCAAATAGCGCTATTGATGAGCTGTATGGCTATCCCATTTTCGTTATTTTGGGCCTGCTGAATGGCAAGACTGCTGTCATAATATTCGGCCGCAGTTTCCAGCTGGCCGTTTCTTGAATAGACGTGACCCAGATAAGCCATGGCTGTAGCACATTCATCTCTGCTTTCTGCCCTCTGCGCGTACTTTAACTGCCGCTGATGTGAATCAATAGAATCTGAATAAAGTCCCCAATACATTTTGACTCGCCCCAAATATCCGTGTGCCCTTGCAATGCCCAGCTCATAATCACAAGCATAAGCGAGTTCCAAAGACTCAGTGGCCAGTCGGTAAGCCTCTGCATAATCTGAAAAAAACAGATTGAACCACGTTAAATTATTTGTGCTGTCTACAAACCCTTGAACATAAAAATACTGCTCAGGAAGTGAAGAGTTGATCTCAAGAGCATCTTTGCTGCGCTTCACGCCTGTGTTTTGATCTTGGTAGCGGCTCTCAAAGCTTTGGCGATTCAGGTTGTCGATTTGTCGGTAAATTGCCTGAATTTGTCCGTCCATGTGGTTAGCTCAGTGTAGGGATTTGGGTTTAGCCTATTCTACTAGTTATACTGCAAACAAAAAATGCGCTAGCGTAAAAAAGATGTTTCAAATCTTCCTTCCGAAATAGAGACTGGCCTAGTAAAGTAAGAGATCAATTTTCGACTCATTACTTTGCGTTCGCACAAACCCTATTTGGCCGCTAGCGCACTTATTCTTTTTTTGGTTACGGTTGTTATGCTACCTATTTAGACCGATCAATCACCATATCGATTAAATCGTTAAGCGCAGTTTTACCTTCGGTCTCAGGTAGGATCTCAAGTGCCTTACGAGCACGTTCACCCATTTCAACAGCCTGTAATCTGGCTAACTCTAGCGCACCAGAGTCACGCATTCTGTCCATCATACGCTTTACAGGGTCGTCATCGGGCAGGGGTGGGGCGATAGCTGCGCCACCATTAGAATAGGTACCGTTACCGTTTGCAGCTTCAGCTACAACGACACCGCGCCCTTGAGCAACATCTAGCCCTACAGGTTTACCCATCTCTTCAGCATCACCAATTACGTCTAAGATGTCGTCCACTAACTGGAATGCCATGCCTAGGTTGTAGCCGTATTCCCGGAGCGCTTCAATAGTCGCTTGGTTGGCACCAGCCTTAGCTGCGCCCATAATAGTTGACACTTCGAACAGACTAGCCGTCTTACGAGCAATAATTTGCTTGTAAACTTCCCGGTCAATCTCACCTGTTTTAGCCACATGCGCCTGCAGAGTTTCACCTTCCACAAGTTTCACTGTAGCAGACGACATCATTTCGTTGTATGGGTTGCCGTAGGGCGCCATCAGCTCGTAGACCTTGGTGAACAGGTAGTCGCCAACGAGCAGGGCGAAGGTACGGCCCCACTTTTTATGCACAGCCACTTTGCCACGGCGGAAGTCACTGTGATCGTTGATGTCATCATGGACGAGGGTAGCGGTATGTACCATCTCTACGGCCGATGCAAGGTCATACACCTCTGATAAATCTTTACCACCGCACGCTAGGAACGAAAGCAAGACGAGTCGCGGCCGGACCCTTTTACCTCCAGATGTAATGATGTGCACACTAGCATCATGAAGCGTTTCAACGTCTGTATAGACGATATTCTCTAAAGTTTTTTCGACGGCTTCCATACCGTCGCCTATTAAATGATCAAACATGACTCGCCGTCCTCAAATATCGGTTTTTAATCAACACTCCCCATTTTTCGAGAGTACCAATCCATAAAATTTTACTTAGAAAGCGTTTTGTTCTTACAGGATTCTAACCTGTTTTACATCAAAAGCTAGAAAGTTCACAACGTTCAAAAAATTTTGAACGTTGTGTTCAGTATAAAAGTAGCCTAATTTTGGGTCAAGCATTTTCATCAAAACAATGACTTTCGTCACAAGTGGGTTCACTTTTAAGTAGATTGCTCACAAACAGACTGCAGAAGTTCTTATTTCTTACCCAAACCATTTGGGTAGAGGTGCCGGCTCAGATAAACTTCGAACCATGCACACGATATCGGCTCAGAGGCTAAACGTATCTCTGTTTGGCTCGCTGCAGCTACATCATTCAAACCAAGGGGAAATCAAAGAAAACCGGCGTAAAGTTCAAGCTCTGCTCATCTGGCTATTGCTCGAAGACAATCAAGCACACAGCCGGGAGCAGCTGATTGCGCTTTTATGGCCTGAAATGAGTCGGAAAGACGGCCTTAGCAACCTCCGGGTCGCCCTGTCACGCGTAAAAAAGCATTTGGCAGATAAAGATGCGCTGGAGGCAAAGCGTTCAGAGGTTACGCTGCATCAATCCCCCTATCATACGATTGACGTGCGGGTGTTTGAATCGCTCATTGAGCAGGTTGACCACCATCAGCACAGCAACCTGCCGGATTGCGAAGCTTGTTTGGGGAGGCTACGCAAAGCGACCGAACTTTATCGCGGCCGGTTTCTAGACGGCTTTAGCTTAGATGACACTGATGCTTTTGATGAGTGGCTTTTTGTGTGGCGTGAGCGATATCACGTCATGGGGCTTGCCCAGCTAGGTCGTTTGGCAGAAATCGAATTTAAAATTGGCGACTTGGCCAAAGCAGAGGCGTTGGCTGCACGACAAATCAAAATAGATTCACTGCAAGAGTCTGCTCATCGAATGCTGATGCGGATTTCGGCCGAACGCGGTGACCGCACACAAGCGCTACGCCAGTTTCAAACCTGCGCAAAAATGCTAACGGATGAGCTAGGTGTCCCGCCTGAAGAAGAAACTCTTCATCTCAAACAACAAATTGAAGCTGGCCAATATAAACTGCGTACCAAACTATCCCCGCAGCCCGCTAAACCAAGCAGAAAGACGGCAGGCCAGATGCCAGAAATCATCACTCCGTTCATCGGCCGGGAAGAAGAACTGACTCTTTTAGCTGAACGCCTAACCTCACGCGAATATCGCCTCGTTTCTTTGATTGGGCCGGGAGGCATTGGCAAAACCCGCTTAGCGATTCAGGCGGCCAAAATGGCTAAAGCCGGTTTTAATGACGGAGCCTTTTTTGTCCCTCTGGTCGGTTTGTCTAATTATCATGACATACCGGCAGCCGTGGCTGAAGCAACAGGATTCAGCCTGCAACCAGATGATACAGAACCAAAAGATCAAATCGCCAATATCTTAGCCACCAAAGAAATCCTGCTCATTATTGACAACCTTGAGCACATCATTAAAGGGGCAGACATCCTGCTTGAATGGCTCGAAAAAGCCCCTAACATGATGCTGTTAGTGACATCGCGTGAGCGAATCAACGCGCAGGCAGAAGACCTGTTTCGGCTAAAAGGATTGCCGTGGCCCAAAGACCGGTTTGCCCCAGATGCAACCAGCTACGAGGCGGTGCGCCTCTTTGGTGATCGAGCCCATCGCCTCAATAAAACGTTCTGGCTCAATGAAGACACCATCCCCAGTGTGGTGCGCATCTGCCAACAGGTTGAAGGTCTGCCGCTGGCTCTTGAGCTGGCAGCCACCTCTATTCGTGATTTTGATGTCGAGGAAATTGCAGACGCTTTGGCGCAAGAGCCCGAAATATTATCGACCGATCTCAGAGATGTCCCGTCACGACATCGTCAGATTGAGTCTGTTTTTGACTATTCTTGGCGGCTGTTAACAGAGGCAGAGCAAGCGGTCCTTGCGCAGCTTTCCCAATTTGCAGGTGGGTTTACGTTAAAGGCGGCACGAGCAGTTACGGGTTCATCTGCCATAACTTTGACCCATTTACGCTACAAATCGTTGATTCGAGCTGAGGGGAACGGCCGCTTCTCGATGCATGAGCTGCTGCGCCAACTGGCAGAGAAAAAGCTTCATCTTTCAACAGAGCAAGCGACGACGACTAAGATAAACCACGCAGATTATTTCATTGAATTGGTTTGCA
>JBCCSO010000443.1:0-4617 GCA_039199965.1 Chloroflexota bacterium
AGAAATTGGGAGAGCTCTCTTCTCGATTTTAGTAATTTTGATCTGGTTTTCGGCCACTTTCCTATTGAGAGATATAGAGGAAACCCAAATCAGTATCATTATGTCACTTTGATGCGTGACCCTATCGAAAGGATTGTCTCTCATTATTTTTATGCCAAGAACAGGCCGCAGGAAAATGTAGATCAAAGGAAATTGAAGAACTCTTATCAAAAGGAAATCAGCTTAGATGAGATGGACATTGTTGACTTTGCCAAGTTTAAAGATGTCAAGATAATGTACCAAAAATATCTGAATAACTTCCAGCCAAGTGACTTCCAATTGGTAGGCTTTACTGATCATTATGATCAATTTTTGCTGAAGCTGAGGGACCTGCTTGAAATTGAGGTAGATACCTCAATGCACGCCCGAAAAGGGACAAAACAAGCGATTACACCAAAGCAAGAAAGACAGCTCCAAAGAATTCTTAAAGACTCAGTCGAATATTATGAGGATTTTCGCCGATATTGGCTGCCCTAAGCTTGAGCAGTTTCTAGGGATCGGTTGATCGGCCGCTTGTTAGCAAACAAAGCTTTATTTGGTAAGATTTTGTATGGTGATTCTGGGCGAAGGGGGCAATAGGCACAGGCAGAACTCACATCACTTATAACTAAGGATCGGGATTTTAATAACTGCCTCAACTTAAATCCCGATTCTTCCCAACTGAACTTTAAATAATTGCTCCAAGTTTAAAGTTCAGCCTTGAGTCAAGTAGATCACGATATGTTTTCAAAAGACTAGTGGTTTGTCAATCATGACGTGATGGAAATTTCAGCAGGATAAACCACTGTAGGATACGTCAAGAGTTTCCATCTATCCATCTTTGACGTAGCACTAGGCTGGTTTCAAGAGCAAATCGCCAAAGGGGACTAAGATAAAGCCAATCTAGTCTGAATTCAAATACTTTCTGTGATCTACTTATGCCTAATTAATGATGACCGTTCTTACCATTGGTGTACACGGGGGGCGGGGTGGCTCCTAGGGCATACCGTTTTAGAATCGGCATAGGCACATGGTCTAAAACTGAATGATGGGTCGCTTCAAGCGCAATCTTGGGGGCTAGCTTCGGGTCTTCATTGTAAGCTTCCACCCAGCGGCCGAGGCAAATGCACCATTTGTCCCCCGCTTTGAGCCCGGCAAAGCCAAACTCCGGCCGGGGTGTCATCAAATCGTTTCCACGGTCCCGGCTAAATTCTAGAAATGCTTGGGTTAGCTCTGCACAGACAGTATGCAGGCCGACGTCCTCCGCACAAGTGTCACATTTTCCATCCCTGAAAAAGCCTGTCACAGGGTCCAAGCTACAGGTTTTTAATTCAGTACCCAATACGTTTTTGATCATGGTGTATTCCTGTTATGATTGCGGCTTTCAATCAGTTTGTTGATTGGGTAGTTCAGTGGTTGGTTGGTAATTGCTTGGCATGCTAACCAACTAACAAACCACCCAACAAACAAACTAACAAACCCAAACTCATGTCTAATCTTGTTCAAACCACCACCCCCGGCGGATATGGCCTGCTCTGGATCATCGCCATTCTATCACTGTTGATCAACATCGGATTGATCGCTGGCATTTTGTATATGCTTAATCAGGTGAGCGATCAATTGTCGGCCGCGGCCGATACAGTTGAGGCCAACCAGATCTCTAACTTTGACATTCCGGTCAAAGTAGATGAGACGATCCCGGTCAAGTTTACGGTCGAGTACAAAGATGAGTTTAACGTCCCTGTTGACACGACCATTCCTGTGTCAACTTCGCTTGATTTCAAAGATACGATAGTTTTTCCCATCAACGAGGTGATCGCGGTTGATACCTCTGTCGCGATTAAAATCCCGATTCTGAATCAGACCATCCCCATTGAAATTCCGATCAAAACGGATATTCCGGTTAACTTAAACATCGAGGTCCCAATCGATTACACGATTCCGGTTGAAACAGAGATTCTAGTTGATTTGGATCTGAAGGTGCCGGTTGAAACAGAGATTCCGGTCGATGAAAACATTCCTGTTCAGCTTGATTTTCCAGTGACAGTTCCGCTTGAGGATACGGAACTTCCCGATTTCATAGACCGTTTGGCAGAGGGGCTGCGTACGGCCGCAGAAAAACTCAGATTGAGATGATTTTACTGGGCTAAATCTGTAAATTTCCGCCTATACGTCGCACGGGGGTTTCTGTTTCAGACGCACGCGTGGTGATCACAAATACGCTAATGTCATCACGCGGCCGGCCGTCATCTTGCTCGATAGCGCCCGCTACCAATTGATCCGCAATTTTTTGAGGGTTGTCCTGGCTGCTTTCTACTATCTGCTGCATAAGTTCCAAATAATCAAATTTCCCTTTGCCGCTCAGCTTTCCAGCATGGCGCAGCCCATCGGTAAACGTTACCACAATCAGACCCGGCTCTATCGGCATCTCAGTGATGGCTGGTTTTGCGCGTCTGCTGGTTCCGATGGAACGAGATGGCTCGTCTAACAAGCTCATTCCATTTTGGGGATGAAAAACGATAACGGGAGAGTCGTTGTTGCGTGAGATGACGAGGGTTTTTGATTCGGTGTCTACAGAAACAATATTGAGGGTTGCGGTTACTTTTCCAGCACGGTAGGTAAACAGATCGTCGGGGGCGGCTCGCGCGGCCGCCCCGTCTCGTATGCCTTCTCCTAGTAATTGAATCGCTTTGCGTGCTACTAAATTGCTGATTGCTTTGGCGCTTTTACCACTCCTCTGACCGTCTACCAGCACAAAAGAGAGGCCACCGTGCGGCCGCTCAACCATTTCAAAGGTGTCTCCACTTTCGCTGACCGCATATTTTTTTGTTTTTGCCATTCCAAATCGCACTTCCATAGCGGTCTTGATTATCCACTTAATCGAGGTGGAATCAATTTTATTTTTAACCTCACTTCTGAGGATGTAATGGATGTAATGAAATACATCGTAGATGTAGAAGCCGCCGCCAAACCACATCGTTTCAGCCTGCAAGACCCACCGTCTCAAGCTCTGAGACGATAGTGAGACGTTCGAATTTTACCTTGTGGCTATTGATTTCGAGGCCGACGGCTGATGAGAAAAACACATCAGCTTAGGCCAAATAAATAGTCACAGGAGACATAAAATGAACAGCAACAAAATGGTAATGTGGATGACGATCGGTTTGGTAGCTTTGGCACAGTTTTACATGATGGTTGAACCGGCCGTAACTTTCGCAGGTAGTGGCCTTCATGGCGGTGGATAATTTGCAAAAAAGGCAATTTTAATCTAGGGTTAAAATTGCCTTTTTTATTTGTAACGTTTTAAGCCATAGGAGATTCAACTAAGCTCACAAATGATTAGTTTATGTAATTATCGTACTTGCCGGAGTATGGAATAACATGTAGAGGCTACTACATTCGCATGAAAATATTAGGTGATGAAAGGTGTAAATGCGAATGTGTCGCCCGGACAAAATATATCCATGCCAAGGCGACACATTTTCTTTAACGGTTCCAATTTCCTGAGAATCTACCAGAAAATGTGATAGCCTCTACAGTGTGTCTACTCAGATTGTCGGCATTTAATTTAGGCTCTGAAGGGATTCTTCAATTTGTAAGGCTAAGTTTGTGTGTTGTGAGGCTTGGGCATGCTCTAAAGCATTTTTAGCATAAGTAACGGCTTGCAATTTATCCTCAAGACCAATAAAGCATTGAGAAATACCAAATAAAATTTCAGCTTTTTTCTCTTGAAACTGATTTTGATCTGAAATCTCTGCAGCATGCAGGAAATGTGCCAGAGCAGCTTTAAAATGTTTCTGTTTCAAATTAATTTGGCCAAGAGTAATAATTGAATCCGTCTCAAAGTTAGTAATTCCAAATTCATTTGCAATAGTTAGTGCCTTATTTGCTATGGTTTCAGCTTGACTCAATTCACCCCTTTCGAATAGGAGGTCAGCTAAATTAGCATAAACTGGAGCTTCACGAGATCGTAATCCCAAGTCACGGAAAATTGATAAAGATTTATGCAAAAAATTTTTGGACTGATCAAATTCTTGTAGATTTTGAAGTGAAAGGGATAAGTTTACAAAAGCAAGTGCAAGAAAGTTTTGCATAAAGCTTGATTTTGTCATTTTGATGATTTGCTCATAAACACTTTTAGATCGGTTGAACTGTTGGCTTTGATTCAAAATAGCCCCGAACGAATTAAGTGACATTAATAGATGATAAGTAGCCTGAAGCAGTTCAAAAGTTTGAACTGCCTGCTCAGACTTTGCCATAGCTTTGGCAGTCTCGCCCCGAATAGAATAAATGACACTGTATTGATGATTAAACCGGCCGTTCAGATACTCATCGCTTGCTTTTCCTCTATGAGCCTCCCCTTCCTCCAACACATCCAACGCTTCTTGCGTGAGCCCTTGCTCCCAATATGCCTGACACCACCACACATGCCCCATTGCGGCGCACCAGTCGTCGCCAACCGTTTTGGCTAAGCGCACCGCCTGTTTCCCCAGTTCTGCGCCATCCTTGTATTGACCCAGCCGGACAATGAAGCGCGTTTTGTGCATGGTGGCGTGGGCAACCAGTCTGTCACTGTTCGGTATTCGTTGGGTCGGTAAT
>JBCCSO010000444.1:0-4588 GCA_039199965.1 Chloroflexota bacterium
AAAAAATCTTACCAGCAAACAAGGAAATCAGGGATTGCAACCTGCAACCTGCTACTTGCTTTAGTTCGCAGATTTCACAACGGTCCACAGTTCGTCATAAGCGAGCTGTCCGTCGTCTGAAACTTGTTCAAGCCAGCTGAGCTTTTCCTGAACCTCGGTTGATGGGAAGATGCTTGAATCTTCTAGAATTTCATCTAAGATGAACTCTTTGGCTGCATTGTTCGGGCTGGCATAGTAAGTGTAGTTTGTGATAGCTGCACCTTCTTCAGCACCCAATAAGAAGTTGATGAAGTGGGCCGCCGTCCCTTTTCGTTCAGAGCTAGCGGGTATGCACATATTGTCTAGCCACTTAACCGCACCTTCTTCAGGGATAGAGTAGTACCAGTTGCCGTCTTCAGCTTCTTCGTCATAAGTGCCATAGTAAGCTTCAGCCGCGTCACCGCTCCAGCTTTGAGACACAACAACTTCATCAGGAATTAAGAGGGAGGTGTCATAATCTTCGCTGTTAAAAGTTTTCCAGAAAGGCTTGGCTGCCAAAATAGCATCCTGAATCTGCGCTAATTCTTCTGGATCCTCAGTGTTTGGATCAATGCCCAAGTAGAAAGCAGCCGCGGCCGGGAGCTCTCTTCCATCATCTAAAACGTTGATCTCACCTTCGTAGTTTGCCAACTGCTCTGGGTCAAATAGTGCGCCCCAGCTGGTTGGTGGATTCGCGTCAAAGTATTCGTTTCCAGCACGATATGCGATACCGGTGGTTCCCCACTGGTATGGAACGCAGTGAGCGTTGCCGGGATCAAATGGGGCATTCATAAATGCTGGATCCATGTTGCCGATATTCGAAAATTCATCTGCGGTGATCTCTGATAGCAGATCTAAGCCAACCATCTGGGCAACCATGTAATCAGACGGCATGATGACATCGTATCCGGTTGCACCCGCTTGCAGCTTTGCCAGAAGGTCTTCGTTTGAAGCGTAGGTGTCGTAGATGACCGTGACACCAAACTGCTCTTCGTACTGAACCAGCAGCTCTTCGTCAATGTAGTCTGCCCAGTTGAAGACGCTAAGCTCTTCAGCCAAGGCGTCATCGGCCGCAGGTACAGCCGCACCACCATCAGAACTACCCGCGCCGGGACCGCCAGGACCGCCCGGCCCACCACCGCATGCAGCCAAAGCCATGGCTGCGAACAGGGCCAAAACTATCGTAAGTTTTTTGAACATCTTTCTCTCCTTGTTAAAAATAAAGAGCTTTCTTATATGGATAAAATTTTAGGACAATACTGAAAGCTCAGAAACAATCTTGATTCCATCTATTTTAACTTTGATGCATTCTGACGTGCTAACAAAATTTCGCCATCTGTTAGATTAATTCCATTCGCGCCAGATTGCATTAGCCTTTCAGGTCTGTTTACTGTGTGCTTTAACCCCAAAATGTGTCCTAATTCATGTGCCACGACTCTTTCAGGGTCATTTAGGGTGTCATCGGCCGCAAAAAATGCTGGATACCCTACCGGGTGAAGCCCGTTGTCTCCTTTTAAAGTTTGAACATAAAACCCTGAAATATGACTGCCTGTTTGAAATACATCCCCTTCGGTTGCAATAGTTTGAAAAAATTGATCAATTTCTCGGCGAATCACATTGGCAGTTATATCAATCGGGACGACTACACGTCTAACCTCTTCTACCACAAAATAAATATTTGCCTGCTGCCAAATTTCGTTGACATGATCCTGAATATCGAGCACTTCTTCGGCCGTTCTTTGGCTCGAGAAAACCTGCTCATGGTCATCCAAAATAAAGAGGGTCACGCTTAATACAATTTGGTCAGCATTTTTGGGTGTGTGTTGATTAAGTTTTTGAGAAGCAACAACATCGGCAGGTAGTCGCTGTGCGCAGCCTGTGCTAAACCAAATTAACAACAGTGCAACCGGCACTTGGGCCACCCAACACCGGTCGATCACGTTCTACGCTGGATCAATAGTGAAAAGATAACCAAAACTGTTGATCCTAGAAACATTAAAGTTGAAATCGCATTAATTTCTGGCGTGACCCCGCGCCGCAGCCGTGAAAAAATTTCAACCGGGAGCGTCGTAGAGTTGGGTCCCGCCATGAAAAATGTAATTACAAAATCGTCGAGGGAGAGGGTGAACGCCAGCAGCGCTCCGGCAACAATACCCGGCAGCAGCAGCGGAACAGTCACCCGAATAAACGTCTGCCATGGATTTGCCCCAAGGTCGGCCGCAGCCTCCTCCAGTGAACTGTCCATGTCTGCCAGCCTTGCCCGCACCACAACAGCCACAAACGAAATGTTGAAGGCCACATGGGCGATCAAGATCGTGTAACGACTGAGTGCTACCCCAATGAAAACGAAAAACATGAGGGTGGACAGCGCCATAACGATGTCTGGGATAATGATCGGTAGATACAAAATAGCATCGTATGTGCGTTTGCCAAAGAATTTAAATCGTTCTAGCGCAATGGCGGTTAGTGTGCCAAATACCGTCGAGATGACTGTTGACCAAATCGCCAGCCACATGCTGTTGCGAAAGGTGATGCCCAACTGCCGGTCATTAAACACTTCAACATACCACTGAAGGCTAAAACCGGTCCATACACTCACAAACCGATTTTCGTTGAACGAAAAAATGATAAGAATAACAATTGGTAAGTATAAGAAAATGAAAACGCCAATGGCTAGCCATGTTAAGGCGCGTTCATTGAAAGATTTTCGAATACGATTGCGGGTGGTGAGTGTTGCAGATGCCATCACTAACCCTCCTCATCCGCAACGCGGAAGTACAGCATGATGGCTAAAAGCATGATCGCCATCATCAAGAAACCGATAGCTGACCCAAACGGCCAGTCACGGGTGGTTAAAAACTGCTGCTGAAGCAGGTTGCCCAGAAGCGAAACTTTTCCACCACCCATAATGGCCGGTGTGACATATGCTCCTAAAGATGGAATAAACACGATGATGGCGGCTGCCACAATGCCGGGCATTGAAAGCGGTAGTAAGATGCGGGTGAAGCGGTAGAACCCATTGGCCCCCAAGTCGGCCGCAGCTTCTAATAGTGACCAATCGAGTTTTTCAAGATTGCTGTAGAGTGGCAGAACCACGAATGGGAAAAAACCGTACAGCAGGCCGATTAGAACCGCACCTGTATTAAAAATCAGGGGCAGCGGGTTTTCTGTGATTGATGCAATCCACGCAAAAAATGCGCTGTTACCAGAAAGAGCCATCGACTGCTCGTGCAGCGTGGAGGTCCAGAAGCTGTTGATCAGCCCGGAGTCGCGCAAGATGAGCAAGAGCGCATAGGTGCGTACCAAAAAGTTGGTCCAGAAGGGAATCATCACCAAAAAGATCAGGATGTTTCGGTAGCGTTCCGGCCGTCTGGCAATCCAAAAGGCGAACGGGTAACCGAAAAGTAAGCAGATTAGGGTGTTAGACAGAGCCAGCACAAACGTGCGCCAGAAAATTTGCAGGTAAATAAGCTCGCCGCTGATGCGGCTGAAAAAGCGAGCGTAGTCATTAAACAAACTCAGGACGCCATCTTGTAAAATATTGGGGTAGATGATGGTTCCTCGCGGTCCGCGCTCGCTTAAGCTGATGACAAGAACGATAATGATTGGCAAGACGAAAAAGACGAATAGCCAAAAGGCGGCCGGATAATTGATCGACCATGCTGTGTTTCTGCTGAGTAAAACCAGCACCATGCCTGAAATGGCAACCACAAAAACAGGGCCATAGAATTCGTCTGCAATAAAGAAAAATGCGATTCCAAAAATGACGAGAATCGCATTCCAGACAATCGATGCGATTCTGGCCCAGCTTAGATCACGCAGCAGTCCAATCCCAAAAACTAGTCCAATGGCTGCCCCTGCTCCGTAAAGCACATAGGGAAACAGGCCGGGAAAATTGTTCGCCAGCGCATTTTCAAAGGGAAAAGAGTCCCAACCAATGCTGCCAAATGTGACCCAGCGAATGAGCAAGAGGATCCAAATGCCAGCGTGGCCCAGTTTGAACCAAGCTGCGACTCGAATGGCTGGATCTAGCCCGGCCATCATCTCGGTACCTTGTCCTTGTTCCGAAGGTTTGAGTACGGTCGTCATGCTATTCTGTTAACACCTGTGCATTTTCAGTTAGCCAATGCACTTTCACTAATTCACCTGACTCAAATATGATGTCTTCCGGCCGACCTAAGTTTTGAACCCGCACAACTAAATCGTCCCCCGTCGGGATTTTTACCTGATACCGGGTGTCTGTGCCGATGTAGATCACCTCTGACACTGTGCCGTCGACAATGACGTTAGCGCCATCCCCGTTCATTTCCGCAGATTGGGGCAAAAGGGAGATTTTTTCCGGCCGGATAGCCAGCGTGGCTGAGCTCCCTGCGGACAGTGTCTGTCTAGCCATCCCCGCGATTTTGACCCCAGATGATTCCAAAACAGTTGTGTCACCGCTGCTTGCCACTTTTGCTTCGACAAAGTTTGTCTCGCCGATGAAGTCAGCCACAAAGCGATTGGCCGGATGTTCATAGATATCTCTTGGAGTGCCAACTTGTGACACGATGCCGTTGTCCATAACCGCAAT
>JBCCSO010000445.1:0-4583 GCA_039199965.1 Chloroflexota bacterium
CTTTGGCCCCACCTCATGGGTACTGGCCTCCTCGCTCCGTTTTAGCCCCAGCTTTAACATTTTTGATCTTCCAGTTACCGCTCAGAATGAATTCGAGGCAGACGCAAAATTTGTCTATGACTGGAGCAAACACATTTATGAATATGGCGGCCAAACCCACGACATGCGCCATACCTCACAGATGGCTGAAGTAGGAATGAATTGGGTCAAGGTACAGTACAAATTTCACGACAACAGCCAGCCCCGCGACATTATTGGACTGGTTGAGCAAGCGCACGATCGGGGTTTTAAGCTGCTGCTGGCCACAACCGGCCAGCCCTACCCAGACAAAATTGAATTTGAACGCTACGTTGAATTTATCGGGGGTGTAGCCGCCCTGCCAACCCCGCCAGACGCCATTGAAATCTGGAACGAAATGAACATCGATTTTGAGTGGCCATTGGGAGAGATCGACCCAGTAGCTTACGTTGAGCGCTTGCTCAAGCCATCCTATGAAGTGATCAAAGAAGCCAATGAAGAGATTATGGTGATCAGCGGTGCTCCTGCTCCAACCGGCTTTAATGACGGTATTCACGCGTGGGCAGACGACCGCTACATGGCGGGTATGTTTGAAGCAGGCGCAATCGACTATTTAGACTGCATTGGGATTCATTATAATAGTGGCGCTACGTCACCCAGCGCGTGGAGTGGTCATCCGGCCGGTGGATTTTACGGTTGGTACTTCCAACCCTCGCTGCAAACCGTTGATCGGCTATCAGGGCATACTCGGCCGATTTGCATCACAGAAATCGGCTACCTAACCAATTGGGATCTAGATAACACCCTGCCGCAAAACTTCTGGTGGGCCAGACAAACATCGGTTGAAGAGCATGCCAACTGGCTGGCAGAAGCCCATCGTATGTCACGTGACTCAGGCTTGATCCGACTGTTTATTGTGTTTAGCGCAGATATTTACCACTGGGATGGGCGTGACCCCCAAACCGGTTACACCATGTTCCGGCCGAACGGAAGCTGTCCGGCGTGTGAAGCATTCAAAGGGACAGTATTTGATGAAAAGTAAAGCCACAATCAAACCAACCATCATCCTTACGCTGCCGGTCTTGGCGCTGGCTTTCTTCATTTCCGCTTGCGGATCACCTGCTGAGGAGATCAATTTGGCCGCAATCCCTACGGTTGCTCAAATTGCGACAGTCGCTCCTACTGATACACCTATTCTGACGGATGAACAGCTACCACCCACGTTTACACCCGAACCCACAGCAGAGGTCACGGTCCCACCAACTGAGGCCCCTATTCTACCTACAGAAATCTCCGAAGGTGAAGGATCGAACCTAACCCTGCGCGGTGATGAATCGATGCCGTCTTTGCTACCAAAGGAAACACCGCTCCCCACCGTGACCGCTTCACCCATGCCTACGCTCGAACCACAAGCTGTGCAGGAGCTACCCCAATTTCCCGGCCTGCCACCGTTTGAATCTGGCCCTGTTGTCAAAAATCTAGGATCAGGCTTTGGTCCGCAGGTGCGTACCAATGATCGGCTCGACTTTGTCAAAATCGGTTTCCATACGGGGAGCAATGGAGACAATCGGGGGATCAATGCATGGATGCAGCAGTTAGATGCGGCCGGTATTCCGTTTTTCTTGAAAGCAGTTGATGATGCGGGTCCCTTAGCAGACGCACAGGCTATTGCCAAAAATAGTGGTGTGCCGCACGTTTTAGTCTACCGTCGGGCGGGTGGGAACTATGAACTACCCAACTATTTTGATGACCCGATTGATGCTGCCCGAGAGCACTGGCAAAGGCACCTTGACGCCTTCCCACCAGAGCTTGATCCCACGATGGTGTGGATTGAATCAGCCAATGAAGTGGATAAAGGGCGCTCTGAATGGATGGCCGCTTACTCTCTAGAAATCGCTAAAATGGCGGTGCGGGATGGCTATAAGTACGCTGCGTTTGCATGGTCGTCAGGTGAGCCTGACTATGTTCACTGGATGGCGCCCAACATGCAGGAATTTCTGCGATTTGCGGCCGAGCATCCCAACAACGTGGCTGTCAGTCTACACGAATACAGCTATACGAATTCAGACCTTTTTTACAACTATCCATTTTTCTTGGGCCGCTTCCAACTGCTATATTTGGCCACTGACCGGATGGGGATCCGGCGGCCGACGGTGCTCATCACTGAATTTGGTTGGGAGTATCGGGACATACCGGGGCAGGAAGAAGCGATGCGTCAGCTTGTAGCTGCGGCCGATTTATATGCCAAATACCCACAGGTTAAGGGAGCAGCAATTTGGTATTTGGGCGGAGGCTATGGCTCCATCCATCTTAAAACACGACAGCTTTTTGAGCCGCTGACCGGTATGACTGCGTCAACATACTATGAGCGGCCGACCTATCCCCCTATAGACCCAGCTATCTTTAGAGACTACTGGGAAGATCAGGGGATTGAGCCTTAGTACCTGTTCACCACCAAGAGATGTTAAATGTACACGCACGCTCAGCGATTTCTTTTTGGTAACTCGATTCAAACCGACCTCAAATGAGCCTCGAGCAGCGGAATAACCAGCGATTTTTCCTAGTTACTGGTGGTTTCATCCCAAATCGTCAGTACGATTGGCAGTTTTCCCTGCCAAACTGTTTCTATCTTTTCACGATGGCATAAGGTTTATAGACACACTCAACATACAAACTTAACTTAGAAGCTATTACGCCTGCTGAAAGTAAGTAACAATCTTTGATCGTGTGAAAGGATCAATAATCTCTTTGGTCACAGTTGATCAAAAGTTAGTACAAATGTAACTGCTATTTCACCATATTCAGGCTGGGTTCACACTAAAATATTAAGAATTATTTCTCCCACGATTGATATTTAGAATTCATACACCAGACGAAAAGTTGGGATCAGAACCATTTAAAAGAGTAAATTATGGCAACGGATGCACTAATTGGAACATATCTTGGAAAATATAAACTTGAAGAACTAATCGGCCGTGGGGGCATGGCTGAGGTCTACAGAGCTACTCAAATAAACCTACAGCGAGATGTTGCGATTAAGGTAATGCACCGCTTCTTATCAGAGGATTCAGATTTCCTCTCTCGCTTTGAAAGAGAAGCCCGGGTCATGGCAAAAATTCGCCACCCGAACATTGTACACGTGCATGATTATGAGGTTGAAGACAATTACTACTACATCGTGATGGATTATCTTTCAGGTGGCACACTAAAAAACCAGTTGGACCGACTAACGGTTGAAGGGGGCGTGATAGACCTACAAAGAGCCTCAAGAGTCACACTTGAAATTGGTGAAGCGTTGGCGTATGCCCATCAAGTCGGGATGGTTCATCGTGATATCAAGCCGGCCAACATCATGTTTGATGAGAAAGGTGTAGCGGTCTTAACCGACTTCGGTATCGCCCGGATGGTTGGTGGATCGTCTCACACAACTACCGGCTCCATGATTGGAACCCCTGCCTACATGTCGCCAGAGCAGGGATTGGGTGAATCCGGAGATGAACGCAGCGATATCTATTCGTTGGGCGTGTTGGCATTCCATTTGTTCACCGGCCGTCTGCCATTTGAAGGCGACACTCCGTTAAGCGTTGTTTTAAAACATGTCAACGAGCTACCGCCAAACCCATCATCACTTAATCCAGATATTTCTCCTGCTTTGGAGAAAATTGTTCTTAAAGCGCTCGATAAAAACCCAGATAACCGCTGGAACAACGTCGGAGAAATGAACAATGAAATCCGCGCAATATTAAAAGGTCAAAATTCTGATCTAGACAGTGGTATATTTTCAATATCTTCAGGTCTTGATCACCCAACACCCGCCCCAAGTCTAACTATTCCCAACTCTGAACACGATAGTTTAGCATCACGTATGAGTAAACTGCCGGTGCAGAACAATTTTATTGAGCAGTCACACACGATTTATTCAGATCAGCCGCTGGAATCTTCACAACAGATGCAGCCTCAGGCCAACCATTCACCTCCAGTTGAAAAGGATAGCGTCTTTGACACATCAGCCGGTGAGCTAAGCTCATTAAACCTGCTTCCAGATCTACCTGCACCTGAATCGATCCAACCACAAATGACGCAGCCTCAAGCCCAGCATGCGGCCGTGCGAACACCAACCATCCCTCCTCAGGTTGACTCTGATCAAGGATTTGATCTCCTGCCAAACACGCCGGAACCTGAACCAGAAGAAGATTTATATGAGTCACTGGGCAGTGAAATTCACAATCAAGCCAAAGACGAAGTCTATGCGGGCGAGATGTCTTCTTTTATGAAGTCATTTGAGAAAAAAGCCGAGAAAGATGCAAAACTAAAAGTAGAAGTCAACCCGCTACGCCAAAAAGAAATACGCCAGCGTAAAACCAAATTTGTAGGCAGAGTTGTCAAAGGTATCTTGGTCGCATTCTTTGTAGTTGCGGGCATTATCTTCGGCCGTAATTAGGGATAAATCAATATCATTGGTTGTCGGGTTGTCTAACTGCTCATCAATAAAGCCCTGAATATCCAAACTGGGATTGATACGGGTTACGTACAAAATGCCGAAGATAATGCCCGCAACTACAAAG
>JBCCSO010000446.1:0-4581 GCA_039199965.1 Chloroflexota bacterium
CCGGTTCAACTTCCCGTGAAGATGTGAACCGAATCGCCCGGATTTCTAGATCAGGGGTCATGCAATACCACTATCCATCCAATATCAACATCAATATCGGTCAAGACTTTTCGTTCGAGCCTTACTATCAACAAATTACTGAAACGGAAGAGCATGTGTTTTCACGCGCTCTCCTGTCACCCCAGAGCGGGAAGCCGGTTATTGTCAGTGCTTCCCCTGTATTTAATGGGGACGAGTTTGATGGGTTGGTGACAATCAACTTCGAGCTTTCAAATTTATCAGACAGCTTGTTTTCCATTAATCAGCAAAGAAGCGTCAATAACCGGGTTAACATTATCGTGATTGATCAGGAAGGGCGCACCATGGCCCAGTCTAAAATTGGCAGGCTGCTCCAACCGGTCATGATCAACAACGAAACGATTTTTCCCGGCCCACGTGACTCGATCATTGCGACAGATGAAGAGGGGGTTGAATGGCTTTACACCTTTGCGCCGGTGCCCAGTAGCGGCTGGATGGTTATTGTGCAGCATCAAACGCAGCTCGCTTTTGCATCTTTGGAAAATTATCAGCGGGGGCTGATTATTGCGATGGTGCTTTTTAGCGGAGGAACCCTACTGTTCTGGATATTTTTGTCCAGACGGGTAATTGGTCCGCTGGAACGCTTAACTGAATATGGGGAAAGTATCAGCTTTCGTGTATCTGAAGAGTATCCTAAAGCACCAGAGATTTTGTCGCTTAGAACCCGATCGGATCAGTTGGGGCGGCTGACTGAAACGTTGCTGACGGCCGAACAAGGGGTGCGTCGTCGGCTGGCAGAGTTAACGACGCTCAACAAAACCAGCACAGCAGTTCTATCGAGTTTAGATACGCAAAAGGTGATCGATACGGTTTTGGATGAGGTACAGCGGCTGCTTCAGGTCAAGCAGTGCGCCCTGTTTGCGGTCGATACGGATGCCAAGCATATTGAAATTGTAGCGAGCCGCGGGCTGTCAACCGCCTATGAAGAATATTTGGACCAGAAAGGTGTGCCGCTGGTTTCGCTGCCGTTTATTGCTATCTCTACCGATAAACCGGTGCAGGTGTCTGATATTCAGACCAAGGACCAAACCCATTTGCAGCCTCTGGCCAAAATTGGGAATTATCGGTCTATGTTGGCGATTCCGCTGTCCGGCTTGTACCGGGAGCCGATGGCACTAGTCATTTTCCGGCCGGACGTGCACTACTTTACCCAGCAAGAAGTGAATCTGGCCCAAAATTTTGCCAATCACGCCGCTATCGCCCTTGAGCAGGCGGAGCTTTTCCGTAATACAGATACTGAGCTTCAAAAGCAGGTTAGTTTTTTAAGTGCTTTGAACCAAGTGGGGCATACAGTCAGTCAATCTTTGGTGATTGATGAAATTTTGAACAACACCATCAGTGCGGTATTTCAGGTGACCCCTAGCGAGTCTTGCTGGATATTTTTATCCTCTGAATTTGATCCACAAATACGTTTGCGCGCACACCGGGGAGTGCCAGATCAAATCATTTCAGAATTGGAAAAAACTGGGAACTGTATTGAAAACAGCGTTGTAAACTATGTTTTTGACAGTGAGAAGCCGCTGCTCTTGAGTGCTGAAAACGCGGCACAGGCGGAAATTCAAGCGTCTGATTTGATGATTTCTGGGGATGATTGGCAGTGGCTGGCGGCCGTGCCGCTTAAGGCAAAAGAGACCGCAATTGGCGTTTTGGGGATGATTTCGCAGGAAAATCAGGCTTATACAGAGAATGAAATTGATCTCCTTGAGGCGATTGGGGACCAAATTGCGCTTGCGGTGGTTAACGCCCGACTGTATCGTCGAAGTCGAGAGATCGCGACGGTCGAAGAACGGAACAGGGTGGCGCGTGAGATTCATGACACCCTTGTGCAAAGTTTGACCGGTATTCTGATCCATCTGCAAGGGGCTCAGCGCTTTGAGAGCAAAAGCCCGGACAAAGCGGCCGAAAGCATCAATGATGCGCTGGCTTTGGCCCATGAAAGCATTCGTGAAGCCCGTCGGTCTGTGCTCAACTTACGACCGCATGCGTTAGAGACATTGCCGCTTGGAGAAGCGATTGAGAGCCACTTGGATCGGACTGGCATCGAAGCCAATCTAAAGTCTAGCTTTGTTTTAAAAGGTGTTCCGGTTTCACTGAGTAGTGACGTAGAACAGCATTTGTACCGGATCAGCCAAGAAGCGCTGACCAATATAAAGCGGCACGCCAATGCGAATAAGGTTGAAATTGAGTTGAATTATCAGCCTCGGCAAGTTACGTTAACGATTGTTGATGATGGCATTGGTATTCAGCACGAACAGAGTAATAAGGACCAATTGAATCAATCACATCAGGGATTTGGTTTATTAGGCATTCAAGAGCGTGTCCGTTTAATTGATGGCCAAGTCTCTATAAGTCATCCTTCCCGAATAGATTGGGGCAAGGGGACTGAAATTAAGGTTAGAATCCCCACATGAGTAAAGCTATACGCGTTTTATTGGTAGATGACCATCCCGTTGTGCGGAAGGGGTTGGCGGCCGTTCTAGACATTGAAGATGACATCAAAGTCATTGGAGAGGCCAGCGATGGCTTGGAGGGGGTAAGGCTCACTCAACTGCTTAAACCTGATGTGGTTCTGATCGATCTAAAAATGCCGGAGTTAGACGGGGTGGGTGCCATACGCAAAATCTTAGCCTTTGATCAATCAGTAAAAATCATCATTTTGACATCTTATGCTGATGACAAACACATCTATGAAGGGATTGCTGTGGGGGCAAAGGGCTATTTGCTAAAAGATGCTCCGCCGGACCGATTGGTAGAAGCGGTGCGCGCAGCTTACAAAGGAGAGTCACTGCTCAGCCCTGAAATTGCGGCCCGCATCCTGAGCCAATTTTCAAATATGATCAATCAAAGCCCGGCCGATGCCCCGCCTGCAAAGTCATTTAGGCAAACCACCTTAGACGTGCCCGCCTTAACCAGACGGGAGAAAGAAGTTCTAAATTTACTTGGGAAAGGGACGCGTAATCGCGAGATTGCAAATCAGTTGGTTATTGTTGAAACGACTGTGAAAATTCACCTGCGGAATATCTACAACAAACTCAATGTTGGCAACCGAACTGAAGCTGTGTTGGTGGCCAAAGAATTGGGGCTGTTAGATTAGTTACAAGGCTTTAAATTCTTTATCGGGTGCTGGGGTCATCGCTTTGCCACACCATACGTTTTTTTGCTATCTAACCTGAGTTTTACCTAAGTCTTCAAGCCAGCCTTTGACTCCCTGTCATTTGCGTAAAACCACTCGAATAATGGCAGAATGGGAGGCAAATGACTGGGATTTCGAGCGAAATCAACTTGTCTTCACCAAAGATCCCAATCTTTCTGCAAAAGACAGGGATCGAGCTGCTTACCCAAAACTGAGGTTACATAAGAGCTGTTAGGTTTTAAAAACCTGACAGCTCTTTTTTAGTTGAGCCTAGCAAAAGCTCCCAAAAATAAGATTAAAAATATCCAATTTGCACAGGTGGGGGATTACTACTTTTCTACACCTTTAGTATTAGATCTCCTCGTTTGTGGCTGAAATCGGCGCTGGTAACTGTGCAAAATTAGTACTTCGGGAGGATTTTTTTCGTTCAAATCTAACTATAGTCGGTCTCAGATTAACCATGCGCATTTTTAAGTTTAATCGAACTCACTGTAAATGGAATTCATTAGGAGAAAGGATCGAATGAAAAAATCAGTTTTCAAAAATTCATTAATCATCGGGGCATTGGTGGCGTTGATGATGCTTGCCGTGGCATGCCAACCGACGGTTGTAACGGAGACGGTTGAAGTTGAGGTTGAAGTCACGCGGGTTGTGACAGAAACAGAGACTGTTGTTGAAGAAGTTGTTGTTGAAAAGGAAGTTGAAGTTGTTAAAGAAGTTGAGGTAGAGGTTGAAAAGATTGTTGAAGTTGAAGTACCCGCTAATAATGGGCAAAACTCGTTGATTATCGCAACCGCTTCAACCGGCGGCACTTACTATCCAGTTGGTGTGGCTCTGTCTACGCTAACAAACGTCAAACTGGGCAATTCTGGTATCCAAATGAATGCCATTAGCTCGGCCGGTTCCGGTGAAAATGTTCAGCTTTTGAAAAACAAAGAGGCTGACCTAGCCATCTTGCAAGGGCTGTTTGGAGCGATGGCTTGGCAAGGGAAAGGGCGATACGACGGTGCACCTGAACAGGAAATGCGCTCGGTGACCATGCTCTGGGAAAATGTAGAACACATCGTTGTAGACGCTGATTATGCAGCCACCGGAAATATCAGTGACCTTAATACGATGAATGGGGAAGCTTTCTCGATTGGCAAAAGAGGATCAGGCACAGAAACCTCGGGTACAGTCATTTTAAACGCACTTGGCTACGATGTTGACAACGACTTCTCTCCAGAGCGTGTGGGCTACTCAGAATCATCAGCCGCGCTTCAAGACGGTCGTATCGCTGGGATGAATACCCCTGCAGGCCCGCCGGTATCGGCCGTGACCCAAGCGTTTGCGACCCTAGGGAGTGACGAAATTTCAATCCTTGAATTTTC
>JBCCSO010000447.1:0-4549 GCA_039199965.1 Chloroflexota bacterium
GCGATGGCGCACATCGCGTATGGATCGCTCATTCGAGATGGAGATGAGACGTTGGAACACGGGCGTTTTAATTGGCTAAATCATCTGTCCACCGGCCGGAAGATCGGGTCATTGCTGGGTTAAATGATTAGGGTGGTTCATGGGCTTAACACCCATGATGGGTATAAACTATCTCAAAAAATTTGAGAGGTGAGACCCTTGGCGAAAAAACACATTTTTATCTCAGCCTTAATTTTGATGTTAATCATTCCTAGTTTGTGGTTGTACTTGAACCCAAACCGATTAGCCAAAGTTGATCATGCTGATGGAGATTATTTGGTATACGCCACAGCACAAAATTATGGAAAAAGTGATCTCTTTTTCTATGATCCGGAAAAAGATTTGCACGAGAAAATCTTGACTGATTGGGAAATTAAAGGTGTGAGTCTAAGCAAAACGGATCGTTTGGCAATTTCAGCCGCACGAGATGGCTTAACATCTATTTTTGTTTTGGATTATCCATTTGTTGGTTCCGAAATAAAAAAGGTTTCTGGCAAAATTACTACAGAATATGGTTATAGGATGGAGTGGAGTAATAGTGGCCAATTGCTTGCATATTCACCATGGGTTTTAAGGTCTGAACCTTCTTATCTGTACATATGGGATGGGAAACAATCAAAGTTAATTGCTCAGTCAAAGGGTGGATTTGGAGACATGGACTGGGGACCAAATAACCAACTAGCTTATGTTGATCATCGGCTAAGTAGTGATACCGAGCCAGATGAAATATTTATTTGGGATCTAGAAAAGACAGTTAATCTTAGCCAAAATCCAAACGGAACCGATCGATTCCCAAAATGGAATGAGGATGGGGAGCTTGCTTTCATTTCAGAGCGAAATGGAGATTATGATGTTTTTGTTTGGAATGGGAGTTCTTTTGATCAGGCTGGCCGTCCAGATGCATCGTCTTTTGAGAATATAGCCCCCCAATTAACTCAATATTACTCTAATCCAGTTTGGACAGCTTCAGGCACGGTGTCATTTACTGGAAGAGATTTAACAGACCCAAGCCCTCAAATATATGATTGGGATGGCTTACAGGCGACAAATGTTAGTCGGCAACCTAACATCCATGCGGTTGGTCAAGAGTGGCACCAATCTGGAAACTGGTCGTATTTCCGACCATATTGGGATGAGCCACAAACATATGTCCTAGATGCAAACAACGATGTTCAACTTGAACTAAAAGCATTTGATACTACTTGGAGTGACAGTGGCTATTTTGCAGCCTGTGAACATGCCAAGTCAATAACTGACTTTAAATGGAATTTTCAAAATTGGCAGCTTCCAAAGCCAGTAATACAGTACGAAACATCGTTTAACCTTCTTTTTGTAAACGGAGATCAAATCAATACATTGGCTAATGGTAAATTCATTTACGCTGCTTGGTCGAATGGAAACAGATTGTCATGCTCTTTAGGTTAGAAAAAGGCCACGCAATATTTGAATGTCTTTGTTGAGGCATTTGTTCTTATTTTCTGCGGCTAACCTATTGAGAAAATGTTTCTGATCTTGCGTAAATACCTTTGTTCCAGTTAATATTCGACTCCGAATTTGAAAAAAGATGGAGCGAAACCTTGACGAATCAAAGCCTTTTAGCCTACTACACAGAGCATAGTGTAATTACGAATCCAAAAGGATTTGCCAGAAAATTAGATAACTGCCCGGCCGATCCTGTAGCCCTTGCCAAAATCACGCAGGGGCTGATTCTGCACAACCTAACCGGCAGCGTCTACGATCTCAGGCTCACAAAAATTCAGCGGGAAGATTATTTAACGCTCCGTTCGGTTGAGCGCATTTTGGAGCGAATCAGTTCGATTGATGATGCGCCGCTTGATCAACCGAGAGACCCGGCCGACCGCGTGGTGGGGAACTGCCGCACATTTGCTACCTTGTTTGTGGCGCTGTGTCGTCAGAAGGGGATTCCGGCCCGCTTGCGTGTGGGGTTTGCCACCTATTTCCGGCCGCCTGAAATCTTAAAAGACGATCATTGGGTGGCTGAATATTGGGATGGGAGTCGCTGGGTGCTGATTGATCCGCAGATTGATGAAGCACAGTACACCACCATGGGAATGAGCCATGATGTCATGGATATGGTGGACGGCAAAGACTTCTACACGGCTGGGGCCGCGTGGCAGTTGAGTCGGGACAAAAAGATCGATTCTCGCACGTTTGGCTTTACCAAGCGGATGTGTGGCCTGCCGTTTATTAAGGGAAATTTGCTGTTTGATCTGTTTGCGCTGAATAAAATTGAACTGCTGCCGTGGGATAGATGGGGGCCGTTGATCCGCAAATCTGAAAAAGAGATGACGGCGGCTGATATGCAGCTAATGGACCAGATTGCTGAGCTGACAACGGCCGCTGACGACAACTTTGATGAGCTGAAAGCCATCTATCAAAGGCTACCGGATGGGCAAATTGTGCAAACGAGGTTAGCTTCCTTTGGGGTGGGGGATGGCATGGATGTGGGTGATCCGGACTTGCTGATTGAGTCTAGAGGATCAGCTAAGCCTCAAACAGCTTCTTGGGATTTGAAAACGGACAATGTGGAACGCACAATGTTCAATGGGCAGTTTAGTGTTGGCGATATTGTGATTACGGGCGCACGACAGCACAATCTGAAAAATATTGACGTCACTATTCCGCGCAATAAGCTAGTGGTGATTACCGGTGTGAGCGGGAGCGGAAAGTCGTCGCTGGCGTTTGACACGCTGTTTGCTGAAGGGCAGCGTCGCTATGTGGAATCTCTATCAAGCTACGCCCGCCGATTCTTGGGGCAAATGGAGAAACCAAAAGTTGATCATATCGCCGGATTGAGCCCGGCCGTAGCCATCGAGCAAAAGACAGTTAGCAAAAATCCGCGTTCAACGGTGGGAACCATCACTGAAGTAGCGGATCATTTGCGCCTGCTGTTTGCGCGGGTGGGGACTCCCCACTGCCCACAGTGCGGCCGTGATGTAACGCCTCAGTCACCCAGCCAAATTGTGGACCAGATTCTAGAATTGCCAGAGGGGATCAAATTTCAGCTGCTGTCTCCGGTAGTTGAATCACGTAAAGGTACACATGCGGATTTGCTGACAAAGGCACAAAAAGATGGGTATGTACGCGGCCGAATCAACGGTGAGATGGTGCGATTGGCAGATCAGGGGCCGCTGGCGAAAACGAAAAACCACACCATCGAATTGTCGATTGATCGGCTTATTGTTCCAAAACGCAAATCGAACAAATCAGCACGGTCTGCTGGTTTTAAAGACCGTTTGACCGATAGTGTGGAGACAACCTTACGAGCAAGCGATGGGTCTCTGATTTTGTTAAGCGAAAGCGGAGATGAGCGCCGTTTTTCTCAACATCATGCCTGTGCCGAATGTGGATTAAGCTTTCAAGAGCTATCTCCCCGGTTGTTTAGCCCCAACTCTCCAAGCGGTATGTGCCAAGACTGCAACGGACTGGGTGTGCAGCTTCAGGTTGACCCTGACTTAATTATTAGTCGGCCGGATTTGTCACTTATGGATGGAGCATCACAATACTACGGGCCGCTGGGTAAAAAGAAAAACTCATGGGCCTTGGCACAGCTGAGAGTCATGGCTGAACATTACGGGGCTGACCTTGACCAGCCGTGGGACTCTTTGCCTGAAGATTTTCGGACCGCTGTTATTCATGGATCGGGCGATGTGGCATTTAAATTTATTTGGGGCGAGGGGCGTTCTGAAGATAGGATGCAGGGAGAAGTGACCCGGCCGGCTCAAGGGCTAATTAAGCAGATTAACCGACTGTTTCGCCAGACTAAGTCAGAGGGAAGACGACGTTGGTTGGCTCAATTTATGAGCCAGCTGCCCTGTGCTAGCTGCAATGGTGAACGGCTGTGTCCTGAAGCGCGATTTGTGACAGTAGCAGGCAAAAGACTTCCTGTAGTCAATCAGATGACGCTGGGCGAAACGGCCGCGTGGGTGCAAGCTATTCCGCAAACTTTGAACGAAGAGCAAAATATTATTGTCGAAGAAATCATGACGGAGTTGTCTAAGCGGCTGCGCTTTATGCTCAATGTGGGGCTGCACTACCTGAACCTAGATCGGGCTGCCCCAACGCTGTCCGGTGGGGAAGGGCAGCGTATTCGGCTGGCGAGTCAGTTGAGCAGCGGGCTTGTGGGTGTTCTTTATGTTTTGGACGAACCATCGATTGGGCTACACGTACGTGATCACACCAAGTTAATTGAAACTTTGACCGAACTGCGTGATATGGGGAATACGGTTTTGGTGGTTGAACACGATGAGCAGACGATGTCTAGGGCGGACTGGATTATCGACTTAGGGCCTGAGGGCGGTAGCCAAGGTGGACAACTTATCGCAAATGGCGCACCAGAAAAAGTAGCTAAAGATAAAAGGTCATTTACAGGAAAGTATCTTAAAGAAATGTTGAGCTAGCTAGCTTCGGATTCTTTAAGTTCAGGTATATCAGTTTCAGCATCTTCTTCACTTGATCTGTCGACCCATTCAACAAATGCCATGTCAGC
>JBCCSO010000448.1:0-4548 GCA_039199965.1 Chloroflexota bacterium
ACCATAAACGAATACAGCCCAATCGCGAGGGTGCCTTCAAGCGCCAGCTGACCGCCAAACACAATAACGGCGATAAACCCGGTCATGATAAACATGCGGATCAACGGTACAAACATGGTGCTGTAGGTGATGGCAGAGCGATTGCTCAGACGATAATCATCGCTTAGGTCACGGATGCGGTTAGTTTCATATTTTTCGGCCGTGAAGCTCTTGATTGTGGCGATGCCGCCCAAGTTGTTGGCCAACTGTCCGTTAAGCAGACCTACTTTCTGACGCACTTCGGCATACAGCGGCTCTAGAATCGACGTGAAGCGAATCGAGCCCCAAATTAAAAACGGAATAGGGACAAAGGCCATCCACGCCACAGACGGAGCGATCCAGAAGAATGCGCCACCAATCACCAAAACGGTCATCAGCAGACTAATGATCCGATTGGCCCCGGTGTCTAAAAAGCGCTCAAGCTGATTAATGTCATCATTTAAAATCGCCATCAGCCCGCCAATGCTTTGATCTTCAAAATAGGACAGTTCAATCCTCTGCACGTGGTCGTACGCATCCAAACGCAGATCGTGCTGAATACTTTGGGCCAAGTTGCGCCACTGCCAAACGTTGATGTAGTTAAACACAGACTCACCGATCCATACGGCCGCTGTGATGCCTCCCAGAATCCACAGCTGAGCCATCAGTGACTCCACACCCAAGTCACCCAAAATCGAATCTTCTTGCTCAACCACCACGTCAACGGCCGCACCGATCAAAACCGGAGGGGCCAGATCAAACAGCTTAAAGATGATGGTGTTGATCACGGCCCAGTTGAGGGCTTTGCGATGATTAGTCGCATGTTGCCAGACGCGTTTGAAGGGATGTGTTTTATTTGCCATTCTGCGATTTTACCCGTTTGCTCAGATTAACTGGCTACCCGGTCTGGCTATCTTGTTGGATGTTTATGCAGATCACGGCCGCCATAACAAATTGACAATTTGACGCAGACCCTGATCTTTGTTGGGAGCACCGTTTTTTTCTAATCGCTTCCCACAATCTTTGCCTAATCTTGCAGGGGGTGGGATGATTTCCCGATGTCAAATTTAACCAGCTACCAAAAAGGGCTGCTCATCACGCTTCTGGGCGTGCTGGCCATCGTGCCAGACGGGCTGCTGGTACGCCTGATCAACACGGAATCGTGGACGCTGTCGTTTTGGCGCGGCATTTTGATTGGGATCAGCATGACTTTGTTTTTGATCGCTTACTATCGCGGCGACTTCTGGAAAAATATGCTGAGTATCGGCTGGTTAGGCGTTGTTGTTTCCATCTTGACCGGCCTATCTACCTTTCTGTTCGTGTTTGCGCTTACCAACACTTCTGTAGCCAGTGCGCTGTTTATTGTGAGTACATCCCCCGCTTTTTCGGCCGTGTTTGCGTGGCTCTTACTCAAAGAGCATGTTCCTGCGCGTACGTGGGGGACGGTGGCTGTGGTGCTGGTAGGCATCACGGTTATTGCGTGGGGTACGCCGCGTGAAGGGACCACTATGCTGGGCAACCTTGCGGCCTTGGCAATCGCGCTTATTCTGGCTACCAACTTTTCCTTGATTCGCTATTTCAACGGGGCTGATATGCTCCCGGCCGTGGCCATCGGCGGATTTTTGTCTGCGTTGTATGCGCTGCCGTTTACCAATTCCTTTGCGCTCTCTGGTCAGCAGTGGGGATACATGCTCCTGCTAGGGGGCCTGTTCTTGCCGCTGGCTTTTTCCCTCATGTACATTGGGCCGCGCTACATTCCGGCCCCAGAAGTCAGTCTGCTTTTGCTGCTCGAAGCGGTGCTCAGCCCGATTTTGGTTTGGCTTGTCATCGGTGAGCAGCCGGGAAGAGCTACGCTCGTAGGCGGAGCCATCATTTTAGCTGCGCTGGCCGTCAACGGGGCCATTCCATTTTTAATCCCTAGCGCTGGCAAGGATCGCATCGAAATTTCAGCAGACGGGTAAGCTCAGCACTGGCGCGTTCATCTACTTTAGGAATAAACTTCATTCAAACTCATATTTAGACTGGATTTATCGAGTTAAGTCATTCGGTTCCTCCCGTCCAAAATTTATTTATGACACAAAACATACTCATCATTGGAGCAGGATTAAGCGGATTAACGGCCGCATGGCAGCTACATCAAGCGGGCCACAGCGTAAAATTGTTAGAAGCTAGAGACCGGGTAGGGGGTCGAGCATGGACGCTGCTAGAATCTGGTACGGCAGCTTGTGAGATGGGGCCTTCATGGTTTTGGCCCGGGCAGCCGCTGGTTGCCAGTTTGCTGGATCGTTTCAATATCCCCTATTTTCAGCAGTATGCGACCGGAACGGTGCTGTTTCAACAGCCAGACGGTCGGGTTGGTCCAGCCCCAATCGATTCCCCGATGGCTGGTTCGCTGCGCATTGAGGGGGGCATCTCAAGACTAACAAATGCTATGGCTCAAGAGCTAAATCCGGCCGACTTACTGCTTGAGCATGCGGTTACAGCCATCCGGCTAAAGGATGGCTTGGTAGAGGTGAGCGGTACTCATGCTGACGGCACGTTTAGCCTCACGGCCGATCGCGCTGCGGTTGCTATCCCACCCCGCTTAGGTGCTGAAATTTCTATCGATCCTGTGCTGCCTCAAGCGGCCGTGCACGCTCTCAACCACACCCCTACGTGGATGGCGGGCCACGCTAAGTTTTTTGCGCTGTACAGCGAGCCATTCTGGCGACCAAAAGGGCTGTGCGGCACCGCCATCAGCCGTCGTGGACCACTGGCAGAAATCCATGATGCATCACCCAACTCTGGCGAAGCGTTTAGCCTGTTTGGCTTTGTAGGCATCGATGCGGCTCGTCGTGCGGCCGTAGGGCGTGATGTACTTATTAAAGCGATTCTTGATCAGCTGGTACAAATTTATGGGGCTGAGGCGGGTAATCCAACCCAGACATTTCTGCAAGACTGGTCGGCTGAATCGTTTACGGCCGGAGCGGCCGATCAAGCACCACAGACCCACCATCCACACTATGGGTTAGATTTAGACTTGGGGGAAGCATGGCACAACAAGCTAGCATTTATCTCGTCAGAGACGTCGTTTACCAACGGCGGCTTGATCGAGGGGGCTCTTGAGTCAGGTATTCGCTTTGCCCAGTGCATCGCGTCGTTAGACTTGCCGGAAAGTGATCAAGAGGCGGTGGTGCATAAGGCCAGCATGGATTGGGATTGGTTTAAATCGTAAGCAGCCAAAAGAGTCTGTTGGATTTAATCAAGTTTAGAGGCTCTAATCGCTATAATGCGGCCGATGGCTAAGCAAAGTATTGAATTAGATGAAGACACCTGCGCCCTGTGCGGGAACCAGCGAAATATCACATTTCACCATTTGATCCCGCGTAAATGTCACACCAACAAGTGGTTCAAAAAAAACTTTGACAAAGTGGATATGAAGACGAGAGGGATTTATGTGTGTCGGCCGTGTCATTCATTTATCCACAGGCAGTTTACAGAGAAGGAGCTGGGGAGAAGCTACAACACACTAGAAAAGCTGATGGCTGACGAAAAGATTCGCACCTATGTAGCATGGGCAAGAAAGCAGCGTTAGACTATTTAAGTTTTAAAACTTTAGCGATCTGAGACTTACTGAGATTGTTTCAACCAATCCTCAAACCTTGATAGGGATTCTGCAAACGCCACACGCCCCAAACCAATCCGCATATGCTGGTCATCGCTACCCAGTGTTGTTCCGGGATGAATCAAGATACCAGCTTCTTGCGCCAGCTTTTCACTTACAGCCGTGACGGACTCCACGTTGTATCCGACTAGAGCTGTAGAACCTGCCAAGGGCTGCCGCCATGTAAACAGGTCAGGCCAGCGGGAAAAGAAATCGGCCGCAACCTGCTTATTCTTTTCGACAATAGCGATATTTTTGTCACGCAGCTGCTCCCAGACGCGGATCGCACCAATCGCCAGAAACTCAGTTGGATTGGGTGGGCAGATGCTGGTGTAAAACTTCCAGTTCAAAATATTCGCTTTTAGATCTGGGTCCTGCACAATCAGCCAGCCAGCGCGCAGTCCGGGGAGTCCGTACGTTTTTGACAGGCCGGAAAGCACCACAGCTCGCTTGGTCAAATCAGCCGCTGAAGAAATCGTCTCTGTCCCTGCGTGCACCAATCCAAAATACATCTCATCGAAGAATAACCACAGGTTGTGCTCTTCAATCACGGCCACTAACTCTTTTTGAAACTGGGGAGACGGCAAATAGCCGGTCGGGTTATGAGGGAAATTCACCACGACCAGTTTAGTTTTGTCTGAAATCAGCCCGCGTAAGTCGTCTAGGTTCAGTTCCCACGCCCCGTCGGCCGGAATAAAGTTCCATTTTTTGACATTATCTACCCCCACCACATGCTCAAACATATTGATGAGCGCGTCATAAGCCGGGTTGAGCACAATCACTTCGTCATCTGGCTCAAGGATGGCGCGCGCTGCTAAGTAAATCCCTTCTACCGGCGTTCCTAGCACAAGAACATCGTCAGCCGCAACCGTGTTGTATATGGCCGC
>JBCCSO010000449.1:0-4543 GCA_039199965.1 Chloroflexota bacterium
TCAACTTTTCCTTCCATTTTTCCCACTTCCAGATAGTAAAAGGATTTACCTGCCTGACTAAAAAATCGTGGAAGGTAAATCCTTTTATTGCTAATAAATCACCGTTTTATGGCATAAATCCACCCCAGTACTTTGCAACATCTAAAATTTGTAGTTCAAGAATGAGAGACCATCCTTCAATATATTTCAGCAAGCTTAGTGCTGGTACTCAGGATTCTTCCGCTCAGAAGGAATCTGAGCTTGTCAAAGCCGGGATCGCATTCCCTAAACTACTTTTGCTGCAAAGCAAGCTTATTGTGTGGCAAACAGAGATGGAGCATTAGGAAATCTAAACGTACCATCTGTTGGGATCTCACCATCAATTAGCATTTTTTGGATATCACTCAAGAATACCCGAGCCTCCGCAGATACCAAGTCCTCAAACTCATGAAATGGGGCTAGCTCGACCTTACCCATGAAATTCCCACCGGCCGCCTGACCGAGGAAGTCTTCACCAATAACTTGGAAAACACCTTCCCCAACCTGCTTCATTGCCGAAGAAATTAGACATCCCTGCCCTTCTGGAACAGTAAAATATTGATCAGTGTCTACCCCAATGCAATACACACTGTCTTCACTATTTGATGCAACCGCTTCTAGAACACCATTACCCGTAAAACCTGCGGCAGCAAAAATCACATCAGCTCCACTATCCATCATTTCGGATGCCGTTTCTGCCCCCCACTCAGGATCAACAAACGCTATCTCAAGACCGCCGGGATGATAAACAGACAGCACCTCAATATCAGGGTCAACCGCATAAACACCTGCATCGAAACCTTCCTTAATGAGGACAAGAGACGGGATAATATCAGTACCAAAAACGCCGCCTACAATCCCATCTTCCGTCGCCATACCAGCTAGAACCCCGGCTAGAAATCCTAAGCCAAACTCCGGGAAAATCAATCCAGTCAGATTATTTATTTCCTCAGCTTGGAATTGGTCTACACCAATGAATCGGGTATTTGGATACTTTTCAGAGGCAGACACTGTTGGATCGAAGAGCGGAAAGCCAACTGTTACGATGACGTCAAAATCTTTGTCTCCAAAGTAAGCGAGATTTTTATCAAAATCTGCAGGGTCCACAGTCTCAATATAATCAATTTGAGCGATTAGATCCTCTTGGGCGCGAGTGACTCCCTCCCAAGCAGATTGGTTAAATGACTTATCATCAATTGTTCCTACATTTGTCACAAGACCCACACACAACATTTCTGCATCTGCACAAGTGATCTCATCATCCGATTCAGCTACTTCTTCTTCCGTTGACTCTGTCACCTCTTCTACTGGCTCATCAGCAGGCTCTTCGTCTACCTCAACCACCTCAACAACTTCTACTTCATCATCAGTATTGGCAGGAGCCTCGTTTTCCACCGTGCATGACATTGCAAAAAGCAGTATTAAGGCCCCTAAAGCAAAATGGTTAAAAGATAATTTTGTAATATTCATAAATGTGTTTCGCTATAAGAAAAATAAAATGGTGTAAATCAGAATTGATTGAGACAGATCTTCCCAGTTTGCAATCAGCTTCTA
Source organism: Chloroflexota bacterium (assembly GCA_039199965.1). GTDB lineage: Bacteria > Chloroflexota > Anaerolineae > Promineifilales > Promineifilaceae > WTJY01. The sequence continues at coordinate 1,573 of JBCCSO010000449.1, forward strand.
CTCAGCCCAATCCACTCACAGAAAAATCTAAATGGACAAGCCAGTAAGCCATTCCCAGCTGATCAAATCGTTTGATTCAACGATTCAACCATACTTAGCTATCTAGATACATCAAAAGCTAAAAGTCTGCTTGAACATATCTAAGTACAGGTCACTCCCATTCGCACAGGCTTTTTTGAATAATTTTACAGCTGGAAAGTTGCTCTATTGTCCGACAAGTAGATGAAGATTTTAAACGCTCAAAGCCATCAGTCTGTAAAGTTTTTGAACCAGAAGATTCCTACAATCATCCCAGAATTTATACAAAATTTGAGCTCAAAACTGAACCCTTATGTGCATACTTTTGTACCAACTCTTTTACATGTTTTACAGCCAGCAAAAACAATAGGATACGTAATTATCAAAATTAGATATCTAATTTACACCCTCTCTCAATTGTTAGCCCATCTTTAGCCAAACAACATCATAACCGCTCATTTTTAACAGCTTTTTTGTAGTAGAGAACGAGCCGATGATCTCTATCACATTCAGTTCACTGAAACTTTCAGGCAGTTGAAACTCAATCGAATCGGACGAAACGTTTTGTAAACAGAGGACTGTCTCACCGGCATGGTGCCTTTCAATCGCCACAAGAGAGGGGTGAAGTCTCAAAAGCTGATGGGCACCATATGGATTAAAGGCAGCATGATCGCCACGAGCTGTCAGCATAGCTAGATAACCCTCAAAAACTAGCTTACGCAAACCAACTTTCAACTCCTGCTCGAGCAGATTCTTATCAAGTTTTTGCCGATTAATCGTCCGATTGTGGCCTGTCTGTGCCACACCTTCCTGCCAATTCTCTGAGCCAAACAAACTATGAAAGTAGATACCTGGCACTCCTTGCAGCGCCAGCATGACGGCCTGTGACGCCACGAACCGTTTGGCCTTCAGCTCATCTGATTCATCGGCGTCAGGCACACCCAGTCCATTCAAATAGTTAATGTTTAGTTCGTACGCGCTTTGTGTACCATCACTGTTGTTTTTGTACGAAACCCGGCCGCCAAGTGCTTCAACCCGCTGCGCCATTTCTTCAATTTCTGCGGCCGGAAGAATGCCGCGGGCCGGAGTTACGCCAATCCCATCGTGAGATGCACAGAAGTTAAAAAACGTCGTCCGCTCAGACGGATAGTCAAGCGAAGCGGCCCAATCCGTCAAATACTGGGCGTTGCCTGTGTGAAACGCATGCATTAGCAATGGCGGCAGCGAGAAGTTGTACACCATTTGCGCCTCGTTGTACCCATCCCCAAAGTACGAGATGTTTTCCTGATGGGGGACGTTGGTCTCTGTGATTAACTGCACGTGAGGCGCCATCTCGTCCAATACAGCGCGCATCAGCTGAATGATAGCGTGCGCCTCTGGTAGGTGGAGGCTGCGCGTACCAGGAACCTTCCACATAAACCCGATCGCATCTAAGCGGATCAGCTCAGCCCCTTTAGCCACATATTCTAAAAGCACGGTCATGACCTCTAGCAGCAACTCTGGCGACTCATAATTCAGATCAATCTGATCTGCACTAAAAGTCGTCCACACATGCTTAGTCCCGCTAGCCGTTTCTACCGGGGTGAGCAGCGGCAGCGCACGCGGCCGGAAAACCGCGCTGAGATCCGTTTCAGGATCAACCGTTTTGAAATAATCAGTGTACGGTGACTCACCCGCTTTGAATCTGCTAAACCAATCGCTATGCTGTGAAATATGGTTGATCACCGCGTCAAACATCAGCCGAAAATTTTGGCGCATACCTGCCACCTCATCCCAGCCGCCCAAAGGTGGATCAATCGCCAGATAATCAATTACTGAAAAGCCATCGTCTGAGGACCACGGATAAAATGGCAGAATGTGCACGGTACTAATTGTCTCTTGAATATTCTGAGACAAAAATTGATTGAGCGTCTGCAAATGAGGCTGATCTTCGTACTGTACCATGTCTCCATAAGTGATCAAGATCGCGTCTTTATGAGTCAGGGTAGTACCTGAAGCGTGGCTTAACCTGCTGCGGTACTTGTCAATCAACTCAGCCAATCTAACGTTTAAATCAGCGGCCGTGGCTTCGTCATAAACAAAGCTAAGCAGGCCAAGCGTTTTGCTGCGGGGCAGTTGGTCTATCATATTGCGGTTTTATGCTTCCCAAAAGGCACAGATTTAGATGACGGTCACCACATAATCAAAAATACGGCGCTTGATGCGCAACTGATTCAAGCGATAACCAATTTCCGTCACTTCTGGATCTGGCTGATATAGGTACGATTCGGTTAGCTCCCCATTTTGAGCAATTTTCAATTCATTCAAACGGATAGATAAGAGAAACTCATGTCGCTCCCGCTCGTGGACGTACAGTTCATGCTCTATCTTGAGTTTTTCAGTTCCGCTTGCGGCTGCCAATCGTTTTTTAGCGTCGGCTGCTTTACCCGTTAACTGCTCTACCTTTTGACGCAATTGTCCCAAAACGTTTTCATCGGGCAATCCTTTGTTATCACCCATTCGTACCACTGGTGCGTTCAGAAGATGGCAATTTTCAGGAGAGGAAGCGTTTGGCTGATCGCCCATTTGGACGTCCAGCTCAACCTCATCAATTAAACCAGCTTGATCACCAGTTGCATGCCATACACGACCACCAAGGCCATTGAGGCTAGGCCAAATAGCTGTAAGCGGCTGGTCATTCTTTGCAGCAAGCCAGCTACTTGTTTCCCCCTTGCCATCTACATCTACAATCAGCGGATCATGATGGAACGATGCCTCTAAACTGTTGAACCGATCATCATCCGGCCGGATATCGCCAGCGTAGAGCGCCATTTTGTGGGTTACGGTGCGTTCACAGCGAGCGTCAGGCACGTAGAAAAACGGTCCTGCGTCACCAATGCGGTTGGTTAGATTGCCTTCAGTCACCCATTCAATTGTGCGACGCAGACTAATCGCTAACTTGCCGTTATCAAAA
>JBCCSO010000450.1:0-4540 GCA_039199965.1 Chloroflexota bacterium
CTTCCTCATGACGCAGATGAGGCTTGTTCACCACCATGGGTAGATGGAGATCTGAAGGTTCAGGCATGGGCGTTCGGGTAATAACGGTGTTTGTTTCAGGTGATGGCGTTGTGAGACTTAGTGATTGCTGAGCGCTGCTGTTTTCTTGAGCTGTTGCCCAGTTGCTGTTGGATAAGTAGACGAATGACAAAAGTATGAAGAAGATGGTAATGAAAACTGAAAACCCAACATGTTGCTTTGTCATATTTTTTTGCATAGCGTTCTCCTTAAGGTCTGTACTTAAATTGTGGCCCCCCCATGTTTACTGTTTCAGAGTAGTGCAGAGTCTAGCTCTCAAGCACTTGCTCAATTTAAAATTGGTCATTGATGGTCAGATGATGTTATTCGATCAGATGATGTCTTAGCGCAAAGCGCGTCAGACCGGGTAAATGAAAAACTTCGAGTTTGTTCATGATACGCATGCGATAGGTACGTACAGTGGCTTCACTCAATGTCAGCTCTTGCGCAATGTCAGCATTGGTTTGGCCACTTGTAACTTTGATCAAAACTTGGCGTTCACGGTCGCTGAGCTGAGCGAGACGCTCGCTTTCGAGAACCTTGGATTCGTCTGCTTGTTCGATGCCAGAGAGGAGCTGAGAAAGTTGGGCCGTTAATTTTGTGATGCTTTCTTGCGCCTGAATAACATTTGGATGAGATGAGCGAGCAGTTGTTAGGATCTGATAAATGTGGTCTAGCTCATCGGTCATACCAGTAAAAATATGATGGAGCGATGCACTTTGGTCAGGCTGAGCAAGCAATTGTGTTGAGAGTAGCCGCGCCAGCATGACGGCCGAATCGCGCACCGCACCATCTCCCTCACGCCGCTCAGTTTCCGCCTTTAATGATGCATTTGCTTCCGCGAGCTCAACGGTCCTCTCGCGCACTAAATCTTCAAGCTCAATATTTTTTTCATGTAGCTGCTCCTTCACCTGTTTCAGCATTAAATGGGTGTTTACCCGTGCCAGCACTTCCTCTACCTGAATCGGCTTGGTCACATAATCCGCGCCGCCAAGCTGTAAACCACGCACCTTGTCAACCGTTTCACTCATAGCCGACAGAAAAATAATTGGGATGTCTTGAGTTGTAGGATCCGCTTTTAAGCGGCGACAGGTTTCGAAACCGTCAATACCCGGCATATGGATATCGAGTAGGATGAGATCAGGAAGCTCATAGGCGACCTGCTCTAAAGCGGCCAAGCCGTTCCCTGCTACGCGTACTTCAAATCCTGCGCTGGGCAAAGTTTCAAGTAGGACCCCAATATTGGCAGGCACATCATCAACAACCAAAATAGTTGCGCTGCTTGGGATCATTTTTGTTTACCTACTTTCCATATTTTTGGTGATGCGCGCAGTCCTTTAGTTTCACACGGGTTCAGATTGTTTGATAGGTTTATGCAAAAGATAGTTTGTTTCTCACTTTTTCTTATCAGCTCCAGCTTGCTAGCATCATGTTGGAGGTGATCGGGAAATCGCTGATTTAACGTTCCGAATAATGTCTGCTCCTATTTCATGTTTTTATTTGTTGATACCTTCTCCTCATTTACAAAGAACCACTAAATTAATCTGGGTATTTATTTCATACTTTTCTTCAGCCAGTGTCTAATCGTATTAGTATGCACAATTGGTTTATACATGTCTGTCCCTAAATTAGATAATTTTGTATAAAGATTTGGTACAAGCGGAAAAAAGTGATGATTCAAGGTTGATTAAGAAAAAGAGATAGCATGCGCACCGTACTAGCGCATGCTGCTGGATATGGACTTGATTGAGATCTGTACCTTCATTTGAAATTAAGCTTTTTCACCTGCTTTCAGCCATTCATGCAGTTTTTCAATTTGATATTGATTGAGATAGCTGGAGACCTTTTGATAAAAGGGGGTATATTCCTCACTCTCCTCTGCTAGCCGATCAATTTCTGCTTGAATAGCTCTGACCGCACCTCTGCGCGTATTGTGAAGCAGCGTATTGACAACTTCCTCTGGGGGAAATCGAACCTCTTCTGCGAGCTGAACGCTGTCGGTCGATTGAGGAGCAGCAACTTGTTGATATTCCCACTCTAATTCAAGGAGTTGGCCAATTGTTGCAAGAAGCTCGTCCGTATCTATTGGCTTGGGCAGAAAGGCATTGCTGCCTAACTCAAGGCTGCGCTGCTGTTTTTCTACGACTACACTGGCTGACATCGCGATAATTTTGAGAGACTCTGCCTGTGATCGTTCACGCAAGCGACGAATAAGCTCAAAACCGTCTAATTCTGGCATGACCAAATCAGTGATCACCAAATCTGGTTCTACCGCTGCGATCCAGTCTAATCCTGATCGGCCGTCGTCGGCCATGTCCACAACAAAGCCCAACGGCTCCAGAAGATCTCTGACTAACGTTCTGTTTTCTAGTTTGTCATCAACGACCACAACGTGGGGTGAACGGTCGTGCTTGATGCCCATGATGATCTGTGGCGGATCAGATGCAGGTGACACAGCCGATCCTTCTATGAATGGAATGGTGAAAGAGAATCGGCTGCCTTCACCCACTGCGCTTTCGGCCGTTATTTCTCCGCCCATTAACTCAACCAGCCTGCGGCTAATTGCTAAACCTAATCCAGCACCTTCCGCATTTATATTAGGGCTATTACTTTGCACAAATGGTTCGAAAATAGCGGCAAGCAGATCCTCAGAAATGCCAGAGCCTGTGTCCGTTACAGAAAATCTTAGCGAGTCTGGATCGGGGCAATCTATCGCCAGACGAACCGACCCTTGATGGGTAAATTTGAAAGCATTGCTTAGCAGATTGAGCAGCACTTGGCGCAGCCGCTTGGGGTCTGTGACAATCGTGGTGGGCAGATCAGGTGCGCGTTGAACGTGGAACTTGAGCCGTTTGTTTACCGTGTGTGGCTGCATCATGGCGACGACTTGATCGATCAAATTAGTCAGATCAACAGGTTCATCAACCAGCTCAAGCTTGTCTGCCTCAACTTTGGCAATGTCCAGAATATCGTTAATCAGCGTGAGCAGATGGTTACCGCTCTTTTCTATAATGTTGAGTCGTTTGGTCTGATTGGGCTGTGCTCGTTTTAATATGTTGGTGTACCCCAGAATAGCGTTTAACGGGGTGCGCAGCTCATGGCTCATATTTGCCAAAAAGACGCTCTTGGCCTTGTTTGCGGCTTCCGCTTCCATTTTAGCGGATTGAAGCGCCTGATTTGATTCCGCCAAGTCGACTGTACGAGACTCAACCTCCTCTTGCAGCTGCTGATTTCGTGCCTCAATGGCATACAGCCGGTAGCGTGACCACCCGATTACAGAGCAGACTACTAGTGCAACCGCGAACAGCCTGAATACCGTAGTTTGCCACCAAGGAGGGCTGATTGTGAATGATAACGTGGCCTCCTGCGTACTCCACTTTCCATCATTATTGCTGCTTTGCGCGCGGAGCGTATAGTTTCCGGGCGGCAATCCCGGATAGGTGAGACGTCGGCCGTCGGCCGCAACTTCGTTCCACTCACTTTCCAATCCCTCGAGCATGTAGCGATACCGATTCCGTTCTGAATGGACATAGGACATGGCAGACAAATCAAAAGAAAGAAAATTTTCGTCGTAGGCAAAATTGAGATCACCATAAGCTGACAGCGGCTCATCAAATAGGCTAACCGCCGTGATTTTTGCCGTTGGTAGATACGGGTTAGTCTGTAATCTTTCTTCATCAATCAGCGTCAAGCGAGACGGTTGACTGACAATTAGTGGAAGCTCAGAGTTGTTTTCTAATGATCTACTCTCTGCACCAACGAACTGATTGCTTCGCAGGCCGTGTGCCGTACTGTAGGTTAATCCCACCCCGTTAATCGGATCGAATTCGACCAAGCCCGGGGTTGATAGAAGCCAGAACTGTCCGTTAGAACGGGGAGCGATAGCCGTAATCTGGCTGGGGATACCGTCATCGGCCGTCCAAGTTTGAAGCAATTCCCCTTCGGGTGACAGGTGATAGAGCTGTCCATCGGCCGCAACCCAACCCTCGCCTGACTCTGTAACCATCATCGTGTCAACGCTATTAAACCCGACAGCAAGCGGACCAAATCGTTCTGTGGCTGGGTCAAAATAGGCGATTCTAGACCTACCTACCATCCATATCTTACCGCCTAGGGTAGCCACCAACTGTTTTTCCGCTTCAGCATATTCCTCTGGAATAGGGTAGCGGCTATATGTTTCTGTGCGTATATCAAAGCTAAAAAGGAACTCTGAAGAGTAGAGCCACATCAAATTATCTTGGCTGTCTGCCCCAATTAGGGGAGATTGAAGACCTTCCGGCAGATCAAAGCGTGTGTACTCTTCCGTGGAAGGGTCAAAGCGAAGCACCCCATTGATATCATCCATCCACAAAATTCCATCTTCCGTCTGCATTAGGTGTCGAATCGTGGTTGACTGCGGAGATGGGGGAAACGGGTAATTCGCAGGTGGGCTGTATGCGTGGATCTCATCATTGATGCTATCCCATCGATTAAGCGTTAAACC
>JBCCSO010000451.1:0-4532 GCA_039199965.1 Chloroflexota bacterium
ATTCGCTCGTCGATCTCGACATTGGTGATTAAGCGGCCGCTGCTGAGGGTGTCACCCGCCTGCAAATTGGTAGAGCCGCTCAAAATGCGGTTGTCTTCAAACACATAAGCCGCATAGGTGCCAGAACTGTATGAGCCTTCTTCGATGGGTGGTCCGGTGAAGGTAATAATCGATTCAGACCCGTACCGGTCAATGCCACCAAATACGCCGATCTGCCCCAGCGGCCGGAAATATTGCGAGCCATCGCAGTAGTTTTGACTGGTCGGAAAGCGATAGACGATATCGGTCATGTCTGAGCCACTAATCATGTAGTTTGAGTTTTGCGCCTTTCCGGCCGTGTAAATCGATTCGCAGCGCTCGATGTCAACTTTCATGTGGTCCACATAGGCGTACTGGTCCTGAAAGTTGACGTACATCGGCATCGTCATGTTGTCCCCATCGGCCGCACTGGTACGATCTTGGTTGAAGTAAAGCTCACAGGTCAGCTCCGGGTTGTACGGGTCTGAAAAATCAACCACGTACATGGCGGGATAGTTCCGGCCGTGGGCTGACGTTGAGCGGGCGGCCCAAACCATCTTGTTGGCTCCGTAGGGTTCTGCCCAATAGCCGCCTATCCCGATGTTATTTCCGTCTGGCTCTTGCAGTGTGGGCTGATACACAGAGATGAGTTCTGGGGTAAATTCATTCGCAGCATCACCGGTACGCCAGCCGTTGATCTTGTAGATCGCCATCCCGGTAGAGGCTTGGTCGGCCGACACAATCATCAGGTCACCAATGAAAGAAAAGAAGCCAGTAACGCCGGTATCGCCTAAATGATCCCACATGGCGATGGGTCGGCCGCGCCAGTCTGGGCCAGACTCATGCGTGTAGTACAGCACAGAATCCCGATTGAAAGGTGCACCATAGCTCCAGTAGTCTTCGATGATAAATGGGGTGTACAAACGGCCGGAGCTGGCTTGCCAATGAGGACTTTCTTGATAAATGTCACCGGTGTTCTGGTTATAAAGATGAGAGTTACCGGCTTCCCAATGGTTGTTGGTCCACATGAAGGCCCGGTTGTCCCAAAACACCGTTTTAAACGCATGGGCGTGCTGCGCTTGCGCATTACGGCAAGTGCCACCAAAGCAGTTGACGTAGCGGACAAACTCAGGGTCTGTCGGGTCAGACATGTCCCATGCGCTGTCCCAATTTTGCAGCGTGACGTGGGCGTCCGAACTACCGGGAGATTCCGGCAGCAGAATCAGCGCGGGACCGGCCGTGCCGATGATGGCTGACCGGCCGGCGTCTGTGGCTCGCTTGGCCAAGAAGTCACCCATCTGCCCATAGTCTTGATTAGGCGGATAATCCATCACCGGATCGCCACTTTGAGAATAAACGTTTGAAATGAAGGGGATGACGCCCACAATGCCCACCAGTAAAGCCAGAATTTTTACCCAATTTGATCTCATCATGGGTTGAAGTATAGGAGGGGCTGTAAGCGTCCTTGTAATGTGGGCTACCGTTTGGCTGATTACTTTTAGGTTGCAGCTCACACCTTGGTTTGATTTTTTATGCCGGGATCATCTTGTTCAATTGACCCGTTGGGTAAGCGGAAGATCATCTATCTGATGTTTGAAGGTTGGTGCAGGCCAAACCTTGAATTTAAGGTGTTATCCTGCATAAGCCTCATTTTCTTGCGGGCTAAACCAGAAAATAGAGTATTATCATGCACTCCTATGGGTCAATATAATTTTAGGGTGGCTAAGTATAAATAATGACAAATGCTTTAAGTTTCTTCAATTCTAGCAATCGTAAAATTGCAGAACTCGCTCAAATTATTGCCTGTGAGCCAGAGCTTACCAGACTACAAGATGAGAGAGGAGAATCTGCACTATTCTTGGCTATTGAGTATGGTTTAGATTTTGTTTCTCTATTGATAAATGCTGGAGCAAATGTCAATCATCGAAATCAATTAGGAGAAAGCCCATTGCACCAAGCAGCGGAAGATTTTGACGGAGAGATTGCACGAATACTCATCGATCACGGAGCAGAAATAAATGCAACAGATAAAATTGGACAAACTGCATTGCACGCGGCAGCGTTACATGGAGCCAAAAATGTGGCAGGAGTTCTAATTCTTAAAGGCGCTAATGTTAACATCAAAGATAAAGCTGGATACACACCACTTCACTATGCCGTGGCTGTGAACAATGTACCAGTATGGCGAACCAGCGATTTTTTGAAACTTACTGAAATACTGCTAGACGCTGGTGCTGACCCAAATGCAATTACAAGTAGTCGATTCACTGTCTTAGGTTTAGCAAAACAGCGATCGAATAGTCAAGGTTTTGTAGATTTGCTGATTAAATATGGGGCGAAAGAAAATAACTAACAAGTGCTCAAACTTAATTTGCGGCGTTATTAGGCAATTCCCACTATACAGTGCCATCACATACCAGTTTGCGGACCATCTTTCTTGTCCTATTCATCGCAAGCATTTTGATCAAAACCCATTATTAAAAGTCCACGGTTCCGAAATGAACTTGACAGCGAAATATGAACTCAGCAATGATGCAGAATTGGAATGATACGTTTGAAGCGTGGAAAAGTTATATCGAAGCAAGAAATAATCTTTTTCTGAAGTATGCCAATGAGCTGGAAGTTTTAATAAGACACGGGTACAGCACTAAGGCAAATGATGAAATTCATCTTCGTTATTTTGCTTTAGATGTATTGAAGCATTCTTCAGATGAGCAGAAGATACAATTTTTACCGCTTTTAATCTCTGATGTTTCATCTCCTAAATATTCTACGATTGCGCGAGAGATCATCTTGAGTCTGCCACAAAACTACTTAATGGAAAACATTGAGAGAGAGTCAGAATTCGTTTTGAAAAATGATGATTTTTTAGATTGGGTGAATATTTTAAGTTTATTTGAGGATATTCACCCAGTAATTGCAGTTCGTCTTGCTAAGCGGATGGTCAATCATTCAAACGCTGACTTGATAGAGTGGGGAAATGAATATCTGACAGAAAAGAACATTTCATAAGTATCATCCCCATCCTCCAAAAAAGCTCAAAACTGAATTATCGGCTAATGACTTCGACATTGTCGAATTCAACAGCCGTGTTCCACGACGTTAGACCCAAGCGGCCGCCAGAGTAAACCAACGGAACACCTTCTAGCAGCACCTGATCGTTTTGCAAAACGTTGTACACATCTCCCCTGACCTGAACCGTGAGCTGGACTTGGCTTTCATAAGCCCCAATCGGTTCAACCAACCCCTGTACGGCAAAGCCACCAACATCATCAAACGAGCCGTAAATCAAGTATTCACTGCCGTCTTCACGCAAGCCAAAGCGGAGCATGTGGCTACCGGCAATGGTTTCGGCCGACTGCATGTTGAAGTAGAAGCCACCACCTTTGAAGCCGTCTAGCATCGTCATATCTGCCTTTAGGTCATACGATGATCCTGCCTCGAAAGTCACGTCTGGCAAGATGGCCACTGTGTCTACCTCACCCGCATTGGTCTGCGCCAAGGCACCATTCTGTAATGCCCAATCACCCTTTAGCGTTGGGTAGCTAAGTTCAGTTACCCCTTCAAATGTTTCTGCGTAAGAAGAAATAGCTGGGACAACTTCTTCAGCCACAACCACGTCTTCAGCCGGAGCAGCTTCTTCTACAACAACCGCCTCTTCTACTGGAGCAACCTCTACTGCTGGCTCAACTTGAGCCTCGGCCACGGGTTCGGCCGGTTGTGCTTCACCTTCCACCGGCGCGTCCCCAATCACAACGACTGGGGCATCTTCGGCCAGAGCCGAAGCGGGTTCTCCTACCACAACGACTGCCTCTTCGGCCGAAGCCGAAGCAGGTTCTCCTACCACAACAACCGCTGCTTCGGCCGCCATCTCGTCAACCACCACGGCACCCGCATCAACGATGGCTGAGCCTTGGGTTGCCGGATCAACAACCGAAATATCATCAAACGCCACCACAGAATTCCACGAGGTTGGTGAAAGGTATCCACCCTTCACATACAACTCAACCCCTTCAGCCACAGGCTCATTATTAAGCAACACACTGTAAGTGCCGTTTTCAATTTTGACCCCCAGCCTAAATTCATCACCAAGCCCTTCAGGGTTCATCGAACCTTGAAATTGGAACACCCGCTCTTCATCAAAGTAGCCATAAATCAGATAGTCAGTTTCTCCATCACGGCCTAGCCTGACCAAATGACTGGGATGTAGCCTTCTCTCTTCTTGCATGTTAAACAGCAATCCACCCCCTTTCGGCCCTTCCAAAATGGTCATGTTGGCACTAAACGTATAGTTTTGCTCCGGCGACAGTGTCAAGGAGGGGATGACAGCGATCAGGTCAGCCAAGTTGCCATTTTTTTGCACCAAGCGATCGTCCTCAATCGCCCAGCTTCCGCTAATCTGGCGGTACTCAACAGCCCGATCGGCCGTAAAATCTTCAAAGTAAGGCAGCTCGCGTGGCTGAGAAATATCTGCGTAGTAGTAGTAGTAAAGGGCGGCATTTCCGGCCGCTAAA
>JBCCSO010000452.1:0-4521 GCA_039199965.1 Chloroflexota bacterium
CAAAAAATATTCAATTGATAAAAATGGTGGTAAAGTTGATGAAACCATCACATTCAGGAGATTGGCAAAACTACTTATGGAGATACTAGAACAACTACCTACTTTGTCGGTAATTTGGCAATTTGTATACGACGGCTTTTTCCTAGGAGCTCTAGCTGGCGCTATTGTGGGCACTATCGTGTGGACTCTGATGGAGCGTGGGAACTACAGCGTCTGGCCGATGGTAATTACAGGCGGACTAGGCTTCTTGTTAGGGCTTTATGTCGAAGGGGACGCAATCCGCAGCTTAGTGGGCCAGGATTGGGAGACGTTTTTTGCGGGTAGTAACACGCTGCGGACATCTGTGTTTGAATCAGCTGTTGGTGTCCTGAGCTGGATGCTGGGCGTCATGATTCTGGGTGCCATTATTTCAAGTTTCAGGCTGGCCTTGGGCGGCTTTGTGATCGGGACAATCTTAGGCACGCTGGCGGGTACGCTGATACAAGTCATGGGTAGCGAATTAGGCTTCCCGGTCAATTCACCAATTACGATTGTTGTTGTTGTTATTTTGGTGATTGTTTTGCTCGTGGTTGTTTCATTCGGTCGTGAACGCGAAATATACACTTAAAATAGTCTATGATCTACTTGGTCAGAAGGGCTTAGTAGTGATAAAAATCAATATGGTGTGACTCACTCACCGCCTGTGCGCACTGGATCAAAATAAGATCAACGAACGAAGTTGATTGGTCATTTACAAAATAAATTAGAAGAGGAAAACCCCATGCTAGAAGGCTTGATGATGGATTACCAGCTCACGCTGGATAAGATTGTTGAACACGCGGAGCGACTACATCCCAATAAAAAAGTAATTACCAAGTTGCCGGACGGTTCTTTTCATGAGCTGACGTATAGCGAGATGTGCAAGCGCATTCGCAAATTATCAAGCGCACTAGTCAACGAATTAGGCATTCAACCGGGAGATCGTGTAGGGACGTTTGCGTGGAATAACCATCAGCATTTAGAGCTATATTTTGCTATTCCGGGAGCTGCGGCCGTTTGCCATACGCTTAACATTCGCTTAAATGGAGAGCAGCTAAGCTATATTATTGATCATGCTGAGGACAAAGTTGTATTTGTTGATGGTACGCTACTGCCACTGTATGAGCAGCTAGCGGCTGACTCATCAAGCGTGCAGGCTCACGTGTTATTTAATGTGGATCGTGACGTAAAGACGAGCCTAAGAAATGTCTACTTTTATGAAGACCTTCTAGAGAAGGGTGACGTTAACTTTGAATGGGCCTGTACTGATGAAAAGATGGCATCAGCCATGTGCTACACCAGTGGCACCACCGGCAACCCTAAAGGCGCGCTATACAGCCATCGCTCAACATTTTTACACACATTCGGTGTTATGCAGGCCAATGCAATGGGTATTTGCGAACGCGATACAGTCTTAGCCGTTGTCCCACAGTTCCATGCTATGTCTTGGGGATTGCCCTATGCCTGCGTTTACTCAGGTGCGAATTTGCTGATGCCTGGTAAATTTTTGCAGGCGGAGCCCTTAGCTGAAATGACTGAAAAGTATCGGGTTACAGTGGCGGCGGGTGTCCCAACCATTTGGAACGGTCTGTATCACGAGCTTAAGAAAAATCCGCGCGATATTTCAACCATTCGGGCACTGGTTGTTGGTGGTTCAGCGATGCCACGTGCTTTGACCAAAGCTTATGAGGAAGAGCTAAACGTCGATGTGCTTCACGCATGGGGGATGACGGAAATGAGCCCGATTGGTACCGTTTCTGCTCTAATGAGTCATCACTCAGACTTATCGGATGAAGAGAAATGGGATGTCAAGGCGACTCAAGGATACCAAGTGGCCGGGGTTGAAATGCGCATTTGCGATGAAGATGGGAATGAACTGCCATGGGATGGTAAGCAAATGGGTGAACTACAGGTGCGCGGTTTTTGGATTTCAAAGCAGTATTTTAAACTCGAAAATACATCTGGATATTTTACAGATGATGGATGGTTCCGTACTGGGGATGTATCAACGATTACGCCAGATGGGTATATGCGAATCACAGATCGCACTAAAGATCTGGTTAAGTCTGGTGGCGAATGGATTTCATCTGTGGACCTTGAGAATTCGCTCATTGGCCATCCTGATGTGATGGAAGCAGCCGTTTTCGCTGTCCCTGACAAAAAGTGGGCAGAGCGGCCGTGGGCGGCTATTACACCGGCCGACGGCAAAGGGATTGACACCAACGCGCTCAACGACTATCTGATGAATGAAGGATTTGCTAAGTTCTGGCTTCCAGATCAATACGTCTCAATTGAAGAACTACCGAAAACAAGTACAGGCAAATTGGACAAAAAAGTTCTGCGGAAAATGCACGCTGATGGAGAACTTTAAATACCGACTCTAGAATTTCCAAGGCCAGATCATTTGCACTAATGGTCTGGCTTGTTTTGATAACCAACTTAATGACTCTTCCTAAATTGAGGAAACAATAATGCCGAATTCAGAACAAGAGCAATATTTAAATTGCCCTAAATGCCAGAGCGTTATGGAGCAGGTTGTTTTTGGTGGCGTTACGGTTGACCGATGTAGAGCCTGCCACGGCATCTGGTTTGATTTTAGAGAGGAAGCGAAGTTAAAAGAGATGTGGGGGTCACAAAGGATAGAGGCAAGCAAGCCAGCCGCTGCTCTTCGTGTAAAGCACAATGCTATGCCACATGTATCATGCCCACGCTGCGAAGGCTTTATTGAAATGACGCGTTTAGTTGTGCCTGATCAGCCACATATTTGGTACGAAGCTTGCCCATCTTGCCGTGGTGTCTACTTTGATGCAGGGGAGTTTGCCGACTATCGGCTCAAAACACCGCTTGACACTCTCAAATCTATTTTTGCTAGAACTCGGGATTAGGCGAAATAGAGATGTTTGGTGCCGTGAGTTCTATTGGGCTGACCCGCATATTTGGACACCGCTCAACCCAATCTATCTATTTCTGAAAGGGCCATGCTTCGAGCTTTTACGGCCGGAAAAGCACGGAGCTTTTGTTTAGGCATCCCAAGAATGAAATTGTTGCCTTCACACTCTTTTCACGCTTAAGAAAGTCTTGGTGTAAATTAGATTACACACAATAGATTGCAAAGATTCGATAGAAAAAGTTTATCAAGGAAGGGCTTTGTTTTAGGCCAACCCTAAAAACTAAGTGGCCAGAGTCGCTAGCGTAGGGTTGGCTTTGAAGCGATTTTAACGCTAGGTATGGGTAATTTGTTCTTGTGAATCGCCTTGCCGAAATAAAAACAGTAGAGGATGGTATTTAAATGAATGATTGGGATAAGTACTCAGCTAGCATCAACATTGACCCTGAAACCAATAGAGTGGTTCCACACAAAGCCAAAGAGAAAAGACTGCAAAATGTGAAAGAAAACCTTGATCGTGAATCGCTGCTTGATGATCAAGGGATGGTGAATATTTCGGCCGCAATTTCTAACCCATTGTCAAATGTTATGGCCATTCAGACAAGCTACACCTTAAAACCGGCCGTGCACAAGCACCCGCTAGAGCTTATTCAAAAGCATGGTCAAGTGTCTCAGGCAACCCAGATTGTAAAGGCTGTAAAGCGGCCATCTGTTAAAAATGAAGCTCCTGCAAATAAGCTGCCTCAGATTTTGGAGCCAACATTTCCGACTGTCAAACTCCAACAGTTTGACGGCCGTGCATCAGCTAAAAAAGCTCAGAAAAGCAGACAGATTACCATGTACTTGGTGTTGGCTTCAATTATCGCTTCTGTGCTGCTGTTTGGCATAGCTCCTGCAGTCATAGGGATGGTGTTGGGTTAGTCCGGCTTTGGGCTGTTGGTTAGGAGTGGCCTTAAAGAATTGTTGCTTTTAACCCCACCGAACCCTTCAATTTTGTAGTACTTGTATGATAGATTTAGGTCTAAATCAGCCCCATTTCTTTTCCCATCAGTGCTGCTTGTGTGCGGTCACGAACCCCCATCTTCCCTAAAATATTGGTTACATGATTTTTTACTGTTCCTTCAGACAGAAAGAGATCATTGGCTATTTCCCTATTGCTGGCCCCATTTCCGATGAACTGCAGTATTTCTAATTCTCGCTTAGATAAAGGTTCAACTAGCTGCTGGGTTGGCGTGGGGGAGGGTGATTGACTGCTGATCCCGGCTACTACTTTTGATGCTACGGAAGGCTGTAAAAATGATCCACCTGCAGCCGTTATGCGAATCGCTTCAATGAGCTTTTGAGAAGATACATCTTTCAGAAGATACCCGACAGCACCAGCTCTTAATGCATCAAAAATCGACTCATCATTGTCAAATGTGGTCAGAACAATGACCCGGCTGTCTGGAAAGCTGCTTTTGATCTGCTTTGTTGCTGCTACACCCCCCATACCCGGCATACGTAGATCCATCAAGATAACGTCTGGTTTGAGTTTATTTGTTTGGTCAATAGCCTGCTGTCCATCGCTGGCTTCCCCAACAATTTCAACGTCATCATGAATAGATAGAAGTGTGCTA
>JBCCSO010000453.1:0-4508 GCA_039199965.1 Chloroflexota bacterium
ACTACGGCGAGATCATTCTGTGCGACACGCGTGAAGAAATGCTAGCAATGGCAGACGAAGTGGCCAGCGAGCACGTTCAAATCAACACGGAAGATCCAGACTATTTTGTAGACAACATGACCAACTACGGAGCGCTATTCATTGGCAATCGTACAAACGTCGCTTATGGTGACAAAGCCATCGGTACAAACCACACGCTGCCCACCAAGAAAGCAGCTCGCTACACCGGCGGCCTGTGGGTTGGTAAGTTCATCAAAACCTGCACCTATCAGAGGGTTGTTAGTGACGAAGCCAGCGCTCTAGTGGGTGAATACGCCTCGCGCCTGTGTGAAATCGAGGGATTCATGGGGCACAAAGCGCAGGCTGACTTGCGCGTTGAGCGATACGGCTAGGCAAGTAAGAAGTTATAAGTGTAAAGTGTGAAGTAAGAAGCTGTGTACTTTCGCTTCTTACTTTCTACTTCATACTTTTCCCTGAAGCTCATGTCAGACTCAAAAAAAATCGCTCTAGTCACTGGCGGCGGCGGCGGGATTGGCAGCGCCATCTGCCAAAAGCTGGCCGCAAACGGCTACTCTGTTGTTGTTAACTACAGGGCTAATCTCGAAAAAGCGCAGGCGACCTTTGACAGCTTGGCTGGTGACAATCATCTGCTGCTTCAAGCCACGATTACAGAACGTGATGATCTGGCGGCTATGGCTCAAACCGTCGCTGAAAAATACGGGAAGCTGGATCTGTTGGTCAACAATGCTGGGATCACAACTCCGGTGCCGCATGATGATCTGGACGGCTTGAGTGATGAGTGGATTGATCGTATTTTTCAGACCAACGTACGGGGATCGTTCGCCTGCGTGCGCGCCTTGAAAGATTTGCTTGAAGCGGGAGAAGGTGGGTGCGTCATTAATATCTCATCGATTGCCGGCCGGACCGGCGTGGGGAGTAACGTCGCTTACTGCGCGTCCAAAGCGGCAATGGATTCGATGACACGCTCACTGGCGCGGGCGCTAGCTCCTAAGATTCGGGTGATGTCTGTGGCTCCCGGCTGGGTATGGGGTGAGTATGCGTCCCGTTTCCCACAGGATTACATTGATGAGCAGATTGCCAAAACGCCTCTCAAGCGGATCGCGCAACCGGGAGATGTAGCGGATGCGGTGCTGGCTACGGCCGAAAACTTGATGTTTTCGACGGGCAGCATTATTGAGGTAGACGGGGGACGTCCATTACTTTAGTAGTGGGGTTTTTACATGTTAGCCTGCCAAAAATTGCCTACAGTTAGCCCCGTTCTACTGGCGTTAGTCAACCCTGTGAGCCATCTATATTTAGGCTTTTTGCTCAATATTTAATAGGGTTTTGTACAACGCCCTCAATTATCAAGTATCAAGACAAAATTTTGGGCACTGTTAAGCTCTCAATCTGTTCGCCATCAACCTGTTAGTTGATGGCAGAATTAGTCGTCATAGCGGCTGTGGGAAAGTGGGCAACTTGGAGTGGATGTGAAAAGTTATCCACTTTTTCATCAGCCGTTTGGCCGGAGTCCCATAGTCTAACGATTGATGCAGCCGATCATTGTGGTCGCGGCTGATAGTAGAGACTTAAACGGCTAATATTCAACAATTTGGCTTGAGCAGAGATCGATAGGTCACTGTCTTGCATTTCAATCATGTTCAATCTTTCCTCCTACTCAATGTCAAAACCTTTTTTCAACCAGCTTAACTGGATTGTCAGACGGCCGATTTCCGCATAGAGTTTTTTCTGCTCTGTTTCAAATTCCCTAAGCAGGTTGAAGATGCGCTTGATCTCCATGGCAAATAGCCGAGAGTGATTTGAGGACTTTGACTTTAAATTGGGCTGAATATTTTCTCATTGCTCTTTTTTTAGTGCTTAACATTACTGTTTCTCTGTCCAAATTATTGTGGGCATTATAGTGCCGTAGGCTCAATATGAGCCAAAACAGCACTTCGACGGGGATCGTCTTCGGCCAAAAGAGGATAAAGTCGCGTCGCAACCTGCTTGATCTCATAGGCAAAATTGAGCTCCGTCGCCTCACTCAACCCTTCAAAATAGACCTCAATCGCATTAGAAGAGCTTCCTTCAATTTCAAGCAACCATCCTCTGTAAAAGCAAAGCGCAGGCTTGCCAATTACAAAAAACCCGCTGAAGGTCTTCATCGCTTTGAGTGCTTTCTTGACTCGGTTCTTCCAGAGCTTTGCTTTGCCCCTTTGCTGTGCATTTTGTAACTGGATCAGGTTGTACTCACATACCGCCGTGTATCCTTCTCGTGAAAAGTAGCCTGAAGGCTGCCCGTTTGTTGAATTGATAAGAGTCATCGCCTTCTGACTCTCTTTCTCAGCAAGTTCCATTTCATCTAAAGCCAAGAAAACCAAACTCCTTGTTCCTCGATAAGAAATTTCAGACACCTTGTCTTGCGTTTGTTCGAACAAAGGGGCAATGCGATTTAAAAGTCTGGCAGCTCCTCTGTAATCACCATCACGATAGGCGATCGTGCCTAACCATGTGTAAGCCCAAATTTCATGGACCGTGTGCTCCGTTTGAAAAGATGAGTCAAGCAGTTTAGAAAAGCTCTGATTGGCTTGAATGTGTTGCCCTTGATAAAACTGAGCAAACGCTACGGTTGAAATCGTATCCCCCCAATCTTTTTGATGACCGAACTGTGCAAATATGTCCAAGCCCTTTTTGGCGTTGTCAATAACGGTTTGGAAATCTCCTTTACCTACTTTTGATAAAGAGTTGCCTAACAGAACGGTCCCCAAGGCGGTCGGATTCTCAACTTTATCGGCCGCAGCCATCGCCCGATCAAAATATGCATCTGAGAATTTATCTATGCCAAAAAGCGATGTAATCACCCCCATCACGGCATTAGCCTGTGGCAGCCATTCTGAGTGTCCCACATTTTCAGCGATATTAATCTGGCGAACACCGACATACAAAAGCGCGATTTTTTCTTCCATGTAGAAGTAAATATCGTTTAAGCTCCGATAGATCTGCATCGCGATTTTGTACCGATATCGTTCATCTGCCGTGGCGATATTGAAATGACGATCTGGGTTCCGCCTGTGGGCAACCTGCACAGCCGCATTCCGCAAAATCGAGACCCCTAATTTCAAAGTACCCTGTGGTACAGGCTGATCGAGGACCTTAACCGCGCTTTCGAATAAAGTGCGGGCATTGGTGAGATTTCCCAATCCATATTTCGCTTGTCCCAGCAACCATTCCCATTCCGCTTTTTCTAGAGGAGTCACATCGCTCGCCCCGCCGTTTTCAACCATTTCTAAAAGCTCTGACAGAGCTTTATCTGCCTCACGAAAAGCACCACTACGTATCGCTTGCCTTCCGGCTAAAAGCAAGTATGTTCGAACTTTCGATGTAATCTCAGCTTTTTTCCAGTGGTGTACGAGCAAAGGGGCAAGTTGTGAGGTGTCTGTATTGCTTACTTCAATATTTTCTGCAACGCGCTTGTGCAACGATCTGCGTTGCTCAAAAGGTAGCAATGAGTAGATGACATCCCGGGTGATGGAATGTTTAAACATGTAGGTCAACTCAGGTGGTGGATGCTCAACCAAGGCGATATCGAGGCTAGTCATGCGGGTCATTTGACTCATAACAACTTGTTCTTGTGGCATAGCAGGGTGAACTTTTGTTAATGTATCTAGATCGAAAGATCGGCCGATCACGCTTGCGGTTTTAGCCGTTAACTGCTCAGGAGGACTCAAAAGATCGATGCGACTTGTAATAACCCCTTGAATCGTGTTTGGAAAACGCAATCGATCAAATGAGGTACCCATCGGTAGTAACAGCCGCTTATCACGAACTTCAATCAATCCCATGTCTCGAAGCGCATAAGCGATTTCTTCGCTGTAAAAAGGGTTCCCCTCAGCATGGGTGTGAATAAGCGTTCGCACCACATTGGGGATACTGGAAACCTCTAATTTCTTTGCAATGATGGAGTCGATAACAGTTGGTGCCAACCGATTTAGGCGCAAGTGCAGTACATCCGTTTCCTTCTTTAAGCTCTTTAAAAAATTTAATGTTTCAACCTCACCTGATTTAGCCGAAGTTGAACGCGTCAACACAATTAAAGTGAGCGACGGAATTGTGCGCCGAATTCGAGAGAGCAGTCGCGCAGAGCGTGAGTCCAGCCAGTGCGCATCCTCAATTACTAAGATTGATCGTTCACCAGCCTCTGTAACTCTGCCAAGAACCAGTTCAAGTGTTCCAAAGATAAAATCCCGTATATTTTCAGCTCGAACATTCCCGCTAAGCGAACTTGTTAACTGATTATCTGGCCACAGGATGGGCAAGATATCACCCAGTAGGGGAAGCCGATTGATTAAGAATTCTGAATCAGACAGAACATTTTGTACCGCAAGCTCAGCCTCCTCAAACGGCATTTCTTCGTGAATATTTAAGATCGTTTCAAGGATTGGACGCCATGCAAAATAAGGGATGGCCTGTTCAACTGCCTCTGCTACACCTATCCAAAAATTGAACCC
>JBCCSO010000454.1:0-4505 GCA_039199965.1 Chloroflexota bacterium
ACAAGTTTAGGAGAGAATACAAGTGGCTATTTTGCTCTGTACTTTGATGGGTCTGATATTGGATTGAATACTCCGCAAGAAGATGTCTGGGGGGTAGCTGTAGGCGGAGATCAAGCAGATTTATTCCTGACATTGGCCGGAGACTTTGACACCGGAACGTTAATAGGAAACACACCTGATATTCTTGCTTGCCAAGGATTTGTTTCTGGAAATGATTCAGCTTGCGGTATTCAAGTCATTCTGTTTGATGGGGCTGTGAGCAGTGTTAGCTCTGAAAAGTTAGACGGGATTGACGTTAGTTTTGAGTAGCAGCTAAGCGATCAGAAGATGGTGCAGAGTTCTTGACGAGTAAACACTAACTTGTTTGTAGAATTCTGCATTTTTCTCGTTCAGTGCTGTTGTGACACCCGCTGTGCGCTTAATCAGGAGTGTAAAAAGTGTTAAAAAAATCCGGTGACTCAGCCAATTCAAAATGCACACTCGATTAATATTTTCATGTTGAGCAGACTATGCGCCTGCCCTTGCCTACTTGCACTGGCATCCTTGCAGCATGCACAAATCAAATGGGGGGCTTTACATACTAGGAAATTAGTCCTGAGACATCAGATTGCCCTTTGTAAACGTGTTTCTGTAATATGGAATGTAATTGGTTAATCATAATTTTAAGCTTGGACTGTATACCATTTTCTGATTAGAGAAAGGCAATAAATAAAATATTTACCTGCTGGTTTGTATCTCTTACTGAGGGATGCGTTCTCATTATCCCCAACAGTGGTGAAGATAATTGAATAGAGGCAAGTGCATTAGATGACAAAACAACACCCCCCTTCCGTATTTGTAACCGGTGGAACTGGATTTATTGGAAAGCATTTGGTTAATAGATTGGTTGCTGAAGGCTACCATGTTTTTGTTTTGTCGCGCTCTACCAAACACGTTTGGGAACACGATCAAGTTTCTCATATTGTAGGTGACATTGAGACAATTGAAGACTTTTCCCCTATTCTTTCTAGTGTGGAAGCCGTTTATCATTTAGCCGTGACAACAGTTCCCGGAAAAGCCAACGACAAAATCCAATATGATGCCCAGACAAACTTGATAGGCAGCCTTAAACTCATTGAGCATTCAGCTAAGGCGGGCGTCGGCCGGTTCATATTTGCATCTTCTGGGGGATCTATTTATGGGGTGAATGGCGGCCAGCCTATCCCAGAAGATCATGCAACTGATCCGATTTCTGCGCATGGCGTGAGTAAGCTGGCTGTTGAGAAATATCTTGAAATATTTCAGCGCACATATGGAATGTCGTATCGTATTGCGCGTATTGCGAACCCATACGGTGAGGGCCAAGACCCAGACCGTGGGCAAGGCTTTATTGCTTATGCGCTGGGTAAGTTCGCACGAAATCAATCGCTCGAAATTTGGGGGGATGGCGAGGTTGTTAGAGACTACATCCACGTTAGTGATGTCATTGATGCACTTTGGGTGATGCTCAAAGATGAAGGCGGACATTCTTTGTACAATGTAGGCAGCGGAGAGGGGTATTCGATCAATGATATCATTGGATTGATTGAACAGTTGACGCACCAAAATATGACGGTTCAGTATACGGCCGGTAGGCCAGCGGATGTACCTTATAACTGTTTAGACTGTAGTCGTCTGCAAAACGAGCTCTCTTGGCATCCCGAAACATCATTAGCAGAAGGTTTAAGTTTAACGTGGGGTTGGATTCAAGTACTTATGCGGGAAAGGGAAGAGGAAACGAAGGTAGCAATTTAGAAGATTGGCTCTTAGGGTTTGACCAAACAACTATTGTCAACTGGTTGCGTGGAACAAACACTTAAGGCTTCGCCATTTTCAAGCTATTTTCAAATAGAAGCCCATCGAAGGAAGTTGGGCGAAGCACTCAGTATAAACAAATTAGTTTTGTAGGATGCTATGGTCGGCGTCCCGCTGTATCTACCCCGTCATGGTAGACGTCAGGGCTCAACAAGTTGTGGGCTCAACAAGTTGTGGGCTCAACAAGTTGAGCTTAATGCGATGTAGTTCTATGTGTAAGCAGAAGCGACGGCCGGAGCACGCCCATCACTTTTTGTTTGTTTGTGCTTAGATTTACTTGAAACGCAAAATTTAGAATTCAGCTTATTTTTCAAGCTTAATCTAGCTTTTGAACGCAAAAGTTACTCATTTTTGCTCTTATTTGAACAATTATTATCCAAAATTAAAGGTTAATCTCGATCATGATTGAAGCCAGCAAGACAGAAATCAGCGCAGTAACGAAGCCAACCTCATATCCTACTAAACAGAAAAAGATGAAACTAGGATTCGCAAATAGGGAAACTTGGATTTTTCTTGAACCAATACACAACTATTTGTCCGCAAAATACGACTCAGAAATTTTTGAGGCGGCCGATTGGCCATTACCTTTTGCCAAGCAAAAAATGTCCCATAGGATGCTGCGCCGGAGCTTAAAACAGTTTATTCATCGGCATGACGTTGTTTTGTTTGAATGGGCGAGCGAACTACTCGTTGAGGCGTCTGATCTACATACACCATCGGCCGCGGCTTTGGTTGTGCGGCTCCATCGGTACGAGATGTTCAAGTGGGTTGAGCGTATTAAGTGGGAAAATGTCAGCTACGTCATTTTAGACACAGAGGCGATGCGACAAAAACTGCTAGAACGGACAAATGTGGATCCCAATAGGGCGATTGTGTTGCCAAATGCTGTCCCTGTAAAAGATGTTAGATCAGGGCCGCGGCCGTTTAACGGCCGAATCGGGATCTTGGCTAATCTAATTCCACGTAAGCGGATATATGAACTGATTCTAGGATTTTATGGAGCCCTCCAGCAGCAGCCTGATTTAACGCTGCACATTGGCGGGCCGCCTCACTCTGAATTTAAGGCTTATCATGAAGCGTTGATTGACCTGTGTAAAAAGCTAGACATCACTGACAAGGTCACGTTTTATGGCAAGGTGGAAGACCGCTGGTCTTGGTACAACCAGATGGATTTCTACATTTCCTACAGCTATTCAGAGGGGATGCAGGTCGCACCGATCGAAGCGGCCGCATGCGGCTGCTACTGCGTTAGCCACTGGTGGGAAGGGGCAGATGAGGTCTTCCCTGCTGAGCAGCTCTTTGTTTCTGAAGATCAATTTGTTGATATTATTCTCAAATATTGTCGAGCTGATGATACCGGCAGAGCCGAGATGCGAGAGCCAACCATGAAATTTGTAGAAAGCATGTGCGATCTAGATCGAATCAATCAGCAGATTGAAACTGTTTTGCAGCGATCATTTGAGGAAAAGTACAACTGAGCGCAGTTGTTAAAGACAATAGACTGGCGCATTGGGAGCCTGTGAAGATAAAATTCAGACATGGATTCAACCGTTCGAATAAATGTCTGGTCAGGGCCTAGAAATATCTCAACCGCGCTTATGTACAGCTTTGCACAGCGGGCTGATACTACAGTCGTTGACGAGCCGCTTTACGGCCATTATTTGAGTACAACGGATGCAGATGAATACCATCCACACGCGGCCGAAACTCTAGCGTCGCAAAGCCACAGCTATCGAGAAGTATTAGATACCGTGATGTTGTCCACCTACGAAACCCCAGTGGTTTTTTTTAAGCAGATGACCCATCACCTTGTTAATATGCCGTGGGACTTTATGTCCCAAATGGTAAACGTCATTTTGACGCGCGATCCAGTTGATATGCTCCCATCATATGCTCGAAATGTTGAGCAACCATCTATGCTGGATGTAGGGTATGCGGAGCACCATAAACTATTGCAGTATTTGCGCTCAATCGGGCAGGAACCCTGTGTGCTGGATGCTAAGCGAGTGCTGTTGAATCCAGAATCTTCGCTGCAAAAACTGTGTCAGCACGTGGGCATCTCGTTTGATAAAAGCATGCTTAGCTGGCCAGCGGGCGCTCGTCCGGAAGATGGGGCGTGGGCACCTGCGTGGTATGATAGCGTCCACAAATCAACCGGATTCATGGCCTACAAACCGAAGACTGAGCTGTTTCCTGAAAAGCTAAAACCACTGTTAGCGGAGTGCCAACCGCTTTATGCTGAACTTGCGGCACTCGCGGTTTGAGTTGTAAAAAGCTTACAGCACGCTTCAATAGGCTCAAAGCTCTGGTGCTTGGTCAAACTTCTTTTGCGTGGTGGTTATTTCTAAATACTCTGTAACATTAAAAATCTTAATTCTATGTGACTGCGAGTTCCGGCTTCGACTTTAAGCGTAGCGACCTTAGCCTCCGTCGAGAAGGGTAGATACCGTCTTGAAAGTCAAGGGGTAATTTGCAATTTACTAGAATAGGTTGGATCGAAAGGAATACGATGCTTAATCACACCAAAGGCGATATGAAGCAATTTACGCATTGCTGCACAGATGATCACCTTTTTTGGTTTTCCTTCCTTTTCCAACCGCTGTGCTAAGTCGCGAATGATTGGATTATGCTTCATTGCAACAATAGCTGGCATGTACAAAATTCGTCTCAAG
>JBCCSO010000455.1:0-4502 GCA_039199965.1 Chloroflexota bacterium
AGGGTCGTAAGCTGCTTGGACTCGACGAATAGATTTTCTACTTCGTCTGTTAGATGAAGACTGGCAACCGGGTTGTTTTATTCCGGAAACCAGTCTTTTTTTTTGCCACTCAGAACTCATTTTTATGATCGCTTATCTTTTTCCGGGTCAAGGATCACACAGTATCGGCATGGGCCTGCTAGCGCACGAGCGCAGCCCGGCCGCCCGTGATGTCTTCAGTCAAGCCAATGAAATTTTGGGCTTTGACATGACGGAGCTTTGTTTCTCTGGCCCAAAAGAGGAATTAACAGATACGTCCAATCAGCAGCCAGCTCTGTTTGTTGTCAGTTTGGCGACGCTGGCCGCCATGCGCGAGGCAGGCGGCTATCCATCCCCTAATTTTATGGCCGGGCACAGCCTTGGCGAACTAAGTGCTTTGGTTGCGGCCAACGCCATCATGTTTGAAGATGGGCTCAGGCTAGTACGCCAGCGCGGCCAGTTAATGAAAGCCGCCGGTGATCAGTTCCCGGGTGGGATGGCAGCCATATTGGCTCTAAGCGTTGAACAAGTCTCACAAGCCTGTGAGCAAGCGGCCGAAGAGACAGGCAGCGTTGTTCAGCTCGCAAATGACAACTGCCCCGGCCAGATTGTGATTTCTGGCGATAAAAGCGCAGTCGGCCGCGCGGGTGAGATTCTTCAAGAGATGGGCGCGCGCAAGGTTGTGCCCCTACCGATCACCATTGCCGCTCACTCCCCTTTGATGGCAGGTGCATCTGAAGGGTTTATGGCGGCGCTCTCAGAAATTAACATCAGTCAGCCTTCTGTGCCCATCATTGGCAACACCACCGCTACGCCGCTTTCAACAGTCGATGAGATCAAGGCAGAACTCAAGGCACAACTCACCGGCGCTGTACGCTGGACTGAATCGATGCAGTTTCTGGATGCTCAGGGCGTTTCAGAAATTTATGAAGTGGGTTCGGGTGACGTGTTACAAGCACTGATGAAGCGGATCAATCGCAAAACTGCGCGCAAACAGTTTGCTTAAGAGCGATTAAAAAGAGGAAAAGTATGTTGGAAGGAAAAGTAGCCATTGTTACCGGCGGCTCTCGAGGTATCGGCCGCGCCATCGCGGAAGATTTAGCCAAAAACGGCGCAAAAGTTGTGGTGAACTACAACAGCAATGCGGATGCGGCCAATGATGCGGTTGCCGCTATTGAAGCCTTAGGCTCTGAAGCGATTGCGGTTCAAGCGGATGTAAGTAATTTTGATCAGGCTCAAGCTCTAGCAAAAGCCGCGACAGAAAAGTTCGGCCAAATTGATATTTTGGTTAACAATGCCGGCACAACCAAAGACACGCTGCTCATGATGATGAAAGAAGCGCAGTGGGATGATGTAATGGACATCAATTTAAAAAGCGCTTTTAACATGTCTAAAGCGGTTGCCCGGCCGATGGTTCGTCGCAAGAAAGGCGGCCGAATCATCAACATCAGTTCAGTATCCGGACTCATCGGCCTGCCTGGCCAGTCAAACTACTCAGCCTCAAAAGCGGGGATGATCGGTTTTAGCAAGGCGCTGGCCAAAGAGTTGGGTGTTCGGGCTATCACAGTCAACTGTATTGCACCGGGCTTTATCCCCACAGACCTCACCTCTGTTCTTGAAGAGGAACGGGTCAACTGGATTCAAGAAAACACCCCGCTCGGCCGGATGGGCAAACCAGAAGAAATCGCATATGCAGTCACTTTTCTGGCAAGCGACCAAGCCGCTTTTATCACAGGCGAAACGCTCAGGGTAGATGGTGGCATCGCTATGTAGGCTGTATTTCAGCGTACATATTGAGCAATAATAGAATTTTGGCTATTTACGTGGATGTTATGTACAGTTTTTGTATAATTTATGTCTAGAGTTGAAATTCACTAACTTTTAAGTATTTCTTCATAGTACCTTGGTCTTAAATCAACACTTTTTAGGATGATGGTACCGATTTTTGTGATATCCTATGCAAGTGAACATGGACAAACAAGTAAATCATGGACAGATCGTTGTAGCACCAGAAGTGATCATGACGGTCATTCGTGAAGCAACCCTCAGTGTAGGTCAGGTTGATTCCATGGTATCCCCGTCGACCAGTCTTTTCAGCCGTAGTCAAGGCAGAGACGGTGTCACGTTACAACAGTCAGACGCTGGTTTAAAAATTGATATCCACGTGGCTCTTGAGCAGAATTCAAACATGATGGAAGTAGCCAAATCAGTTCAAGCCTCTGTATCCGATGCAGTTGATCAAATTATCGGTTTAGAGGTAGAATCGATAGACGTTCATATTGAGGACATTACGTTTAAAAATAACGCTTAAAGGTTTTAGGATGCTGAGGCATTAGGATAAAGGTATTTAGCAAATGAGAACCAGAAGAAGAGCCAGAAGGCTAGCACTAGAAGTCCTCTACGAATATGACTTGGCCGAACACCCAGCTCTGCCGACATTGGCTAGGCGACTTACCGAACAACCCATGGAGTCTGTGGGAGCAGAGTTTGCACGTACCCTTATCGGTGGCATCATCGACTACCAAGAAAAAATGGATAGCATCATTTCGCGGTTCGCACCTGAATGGCCACTCGATCAAATGGCCGTGATCGACCGTAATATTTTGCGTATCGCTATTTACGAATTCCTAATTGACGGCGAAACTCCGATTAAGGTAGCCATCAATGAGGCGGTTGAACTAGCAAAGACCTATGGATCAGACAGTGCCCCACGATTTGTGAATGGTGTTCTAGGTACTTTAGCAGACGAAGCAGACGCCCTAAGAGCCGAAATGACTGGGGAGGAGCCTGAAGCCCCAGAGCCTGTAGCCTAAATTACTCCCCAAACTAACTCAACAACTGAAAAGCTATGGTAACGCCACCTCGTATCGAGGTGTGTTTCCGTCTTCACCAAAAAGCATAAAGGTCCGGCCGGAAATCGGGTCAAATAGACCAATGCCTAATTTAACAGCCGTATCCGTTTGCTCAAACCGCATTGTGTTGACATACACATCCCCCACTTCCCAGCGGTATCCCCACTGTCCATAAGGGGCTTGATTAGCAATCGTCTGCCCATCTGCATCAATCAAATGGACGAAGGGAGAGACAAACCACTCGACCCGTTCATCGTGCAAGACATCAACACGCCAGTAGGTTTGAACTTCAAGGTGCGCCACATCGACCTCAATAACCTGCCAATGCAGTAGGGTCATACCGGTTTCGGTTGAATTTCCTATTTCATTCTCAATAATAAACTCTACTGACTCCACGCTAGCCTGATTTGAATCAGGCTTTGGGGGCATAATGACAATTATATTTTTTTCTGAATTGAAAAATGTCCAATTTGGATGCCTCAAGCCCCCCACAGAATCAAACCATCGGCCGGAAATGGATGACAAGATTTGGTCGCTAGCCGGACTAATGGCCCGAATCGGTCTTCCTTGTTGTGGCTCACCTGCCAAAATGCGCATCTGTTGACCCAACTGCCCCGCCTGAGCAAGCGGCAGGGCATCGAGCTCATAAACGTAAGGGTTACTCGCAGATGCACCGTTGCTTATCATCGTGCTCAATAAAAATTGACCCCCAAACAAAAAGATCACACCCATAACTGGGTAAGCCACAAACCTATGCTGCCGAATGAGCCAATCAAACCCCAAAGCGACAATAATGCCTCCGGCCGGGAGTGTAAACAACAGATAATGAGGATGCACAAAAACACTCGATGGCAAGACCATCATCATCCCTACCGGCACAAAGAACCAGATCAGTAGTACCCATCCGTTGGCTGATCGTTTTAGCAAGATGACAATCAATCCCAATAAAAACGCGGCCGAAAGCACCCAGCGGGCAATTTGGGAAAGGACAGGCACAGGGATTGTCCCGGCCGGGTCGGGGCCATTAATATCCTGACCCACAAAATCACGGCCGGTGATTAGCCGCATCGCATGAATAATGGCATCGTCTGTAAAGTTGAGGAACTGCGTCGTATCAGCTTTGGCCGCTTCTTCAGTTGGATTTGCGAGCTCACTCAGGAAGTCTGCAAACTTACCGCTGTTTTGATCGAGATTTTGCGCAACAGACCAGCCATAAAATAGCAGCGATGCGGACAACAAGCCCACACCTATCCAGAGCTGCTTTTTAGGCAGCTTGCGCCAGAAAATCAGCATAAAAAGCGACGCAGGCAGCAGCATAGAAAACGCCATGATATAGGTCTGTAACATAGCGATAAAGGCAACCCATCCCCACAAAAACCGCTTCGCAAGAGCCGGTGAGTCATCAACGTCAGTTCTGGCAAATACCGGTAACCATCCCCAAAACATAACGGCCAAGAAAAATGGAAGCAGCCCCTGTGTCCACGTCATTCGGCTAAAATGAGCTACCCATGGATTGATCACGAATAGAAGGGTAGAGAGAACGGCGATCCGTCGGCCGAAGACCTGCTCAACGGCCGAAAAAATAAAGGGGATCGCAAGCGTGTTCAGGGCGGTAATAAAAATAAAAATCGA
>JBCCSO010000456.1:0-4494 GCA_039199965.1 Chloroflexota bacterium
CGAATAGGCTCTGGGGTAATTTCGAGTGTTCGATAGTCAATGCGGCTCAAATCAAGCAGGTTTTCAACCAGTTCATTGATCCGCTTCACCCCTTTTAGAATCCCTTCTACAATGCGCAAGTTATGCGGATTCTCACCACTATTTTTTTCTTGTTTTTGTAGAATTTCTCCATAACCGCGAATAATTGTTAGCGGGGTTTTCAGCTCGTGAGATGCGATCGTCACAAACTTAGATTTTGTTTCATCTAGCTTTTCAAGATCAGAATAAGCCGATTGGATCGCGTCGGTCCGGCTGCGCAGCTCAAACTCCATTTGCTGCTGAATGCGCTTGGTGCGCTGCTGGAGCAGAGCGTTTTCCAACACAAGCCACGACTGATTGGTAATTGTTGATGCCAGTGAGCGATCTTCGGCCGAAAATGGTTCAAGCAGATGGCGTGAAAATGAAACAATACCGGCCACATTGCTTTTCCCCATAAACGGGATAGCCATCCAGCTACCTTCCAAAAACAGCAGCCGCCATTTATCTTCAATATCCATCGCTTCTGGCCGGTCCAAAGCATACGGCCGACCAGCCTCTTGAATACGCATAAAAATATCAGATGGATCGTTCGGGTCCGGGGTTATTTTGGTCCCTTTCTCAGCCAAGCAGTCCCCAATCGTTGCCCGAACCTCAAGCATTTTTCCATTCCAAACAAGCACAGCAGCTCCGTCAAACTCAACCAATCGTTTGGTATGAGTAAGCATCAGATCAAAAATATCTTTCAAATTGGCTGTAGCCGATAGCTCGGCTCCAATTTCTTTGAGCGCATCGGCCAAATAGCTCCGCTCTTGTCCTCCTTCAATCATGCGCACATTGCGCACAGCCACTGCGATTAAATCTGCAATTGATTGGAACTGCAGCACGCTGTTTCTGTTAAACCCAGCAAACATGTCGCTGTGCAAATCAAGCACCCCATACAGTTCATTTCCAACCATGAGCGGCAGCGCCAATTCAGAGCGAGTATATGGCAATTTTGACGAGGGATAGTAGCGGTCATCCTGCGTCACATCTTCCGACAAACCCGGCCGTTCTTTCAGCGCAGCCCAACCGGACAAGCTTTTGTCATTGATTGGCAGCGTACGCTTGTCATCGATAAGGGCGCCCGACTCCAGCACCAGCAAATCTGTTTGCTGGTCAATTAAGAATATTGCCACGTGGTACAGGTTGTACCGCTGGCGCAGAAGCTCAACAACTCGGGGCAGTACATAGTCTAAATCCGGTATCGAGGTGATGTGCTGTGCAATCGCCAGACTTGTTTCCAACCCAAAAATACGGTCGTTTAACAAATCTTGAGATGATGTATTTTCCACATCAACCTGATCCTGAAAACGGCTGCGACCAGTTTCGACCAAATCGACCGTTTCATTCATCATCTCACCCAACTGCTGGATTTCGCTTTGACCCCGTATCTCTGCCCGATGCGAAAGATCGCCAGACTGCCAGACTGCTAGACTTTGCTTGAGCTGGCTCATAGGAATTGCGACAGTGATGGTTTGGAGTAAACCAACCGCCAAAATCAAGAGGATAATGCCACCAAATGAAAAAGCGGTGAGAAGAATGATGCGATTTTGGGGTGGAGAGCTGCGGCTTCCTTGCGCCGATTGAATCTGGACAACCACGGTTGAGAAGCGATCCAAGTCAATCTTTAAGTCGGCCGTTTGGGCGATTAA
Organism: Chloroflexota bacterium; assembly: GCA_039199965.1. Taxonomy (GTDB): domain Bacteria; phylum Chloroflexota; class Anaerolineae; order Promineifilales; family Promineifilaceae; genus WTJY01. The sequence continues at coordinate 1,710 of JBCCSO010000456.1, forward strand.
AGCATCTACATTCATAGCAGCCGCAGGCCAGTTCCCACCGTTGATCTCACCAACAATTTGCTGCTGCCTAGGCAGTGCTTGCATCTGATATCGGCTAAATGCATCTAGAATATCTTCCAATCCTGGAACGCCTGATTCCCCTGATGTGCCGTAGTCTGGAAAGGTAAAGTTATTGATCAAATCGACGGCTTTGGTTGAATCTTGTCTATCTACGGCCGATTGTAGTTCTCCATTGAAGACAACAAGCTGGCTGTACGCGGTTAACAACTGATTCTCTACATGCACGTAGGTATAGTCTGCTTGCATCACTCTATACAATGATACCTGCTGGCGTAGAAAAAATAGTGCAATTAGAGCTATAGGCAATATTAAAATCGCAAACGATGCGGCAATTCTTTGACCTACTGACAGTCGGATCATGGTTGATCAGGTTGTAGGCAAAATATCTGTATAAAAAAGTGTGTGCATAGACGCATTTATCACACGGGCACAACAAAGTTGAGTGTAGCGAGCCAAAATATAGGTGACCATTTGTAAACCGTGAATCATTCTGTGAGAATGCGATGTTTAATTGACGATTATAGGCCAAAAGTACTATAGTTGGTTGTGCGTTCACGGCCGCCGGTCGCTAAGATATTTTTCGAAATTATGCCAAAAATTAATGCCCTTCCCGAATCTTCGAAATCCCGTAAAGGGGGCCTTTCCCATCAAGCCATTGAGGACTACCTAAAAACCATATACAGCTTAGCCAAAGAGGAATTTCCAGTTAGCACGTCTCGCATTGCAGAAGCCAGAGATGTTAAACCTGCTTCCGCCACCGGCATGATCAAGCGTTTGTCCGGCTTGGGTCTAGTTGATTACCAGAAACACTACGGTGTTACGCTTACAGAGGAGGGTCGCCGCATCGCTTTAGAGGTCATCCGCCACCACCGCTTAATTGAAACTTACTTGATCAAGGCGCTTGGATTTGAATGGGATGAAGTGCACGAACAGGCGGAGCTGCTTGAGCACGTTATCAGCGAGAAGCTAGAAGAGCGCATTGCGGCTTATTTAAATCATCCAGAATTTGATCCACACGGGGCTCCTATTCCACGTATGGATGGAACAGTTCCACAAGTCAAAAGTCGGCCGCTCACCACCATGGTCGTGGGGGAAAAAGGTGAGATTTCACAAATCCGCAGCGACAGCGACTCCGCACTACTACGCGAGCTGTCCGGCTTAGAACTGACTCCCGGCCAAAAGGTTGTCGTTGCTGCAGTTTCTGCCGACCGCGAGCTGTTCACAGTGAAAATCGGCTCCGGCCAAACTGAACACCAGTTAGGCTTTGATATTGCAGACTCCCTGCTTATCAAGCTGTAACGCAAAAGACAAGCAAGACAAAAAGAAGAAAACTGCCCAAACCTGCTGCCAACATAATCGGTATTGCGCTGAAGCCTACAAGAAGACTAAAACTGGTCACTGATCACTCAATTACTGATCAGTGTCTGGTCCTCCCAATTTGCTTTCAAGCGCTTCCAACGCTCGCGTTAGATCTGACTGCCGAATACTGGTCGTAATGTCTCCGCGCGTGCGCTCAAGCACCGCTCGCAGCTGATCGGTACGCCGCCGCAAGCCGCCGGTAATTGCGTCTCGAAAATCAAACGTCACCATCAAACTATAGATTTCATCCATCTGTTCCAGCAGCTTCTCCGCTTCCTCTGCGTGACCGTGCCGCAAAATGTCCAGCACCTTGCGGCGCAGTTCACTGGCCGCCTCCGCTAAACCATTGAGCCATGCCGCTTCGCTCACGTTTAGCTCACCGGGCCCCTGAATGGGCAAGCCGCGAACCAGCGCGTACGTATGCTCAGCCTCAACAAACTCTTTCAGACAGTCTTGGGTGTAACCGGCCCAGTAAATCTGAGGGAAGTTACCGGTTGCATTGACCATACTGGTTACCATTTCCCGCGCTTCCGTAATCAAGGATTCTGCTAGCTCCCATTCACTTCTATGAACCGCACGAATAGCGTTTGCACAAGTTTTTGTGATCTCACGCGATATTTTGTAAGCGTCTTCACGCACCGCATCAATTTGTTCAAAAGTTGTCCGAATATCTTCAGACACGTTGGTTAAGTTTTCAATCATCGTTATGCCTCTGTGGGTCTAGGCCAGCCGCAAGAAGTAAGTTGATTTCGTTTGTTCGTTTGAAAGAAGAACAATAGCGATTGGTATGAGCCAAAGTCCAATTTCACCTGAATCTAATTCGAATAACTTTGTAGCTTTCATCTACAAGCTTTTTTTACGCAGTAATCAGCCGGAATGGCTAGCCATTTGGTTAGGGTACGTCGTGAAAGAGCCGTGAGAACTCCCTTGTTTGGTATTTCAGCTCTATTCAGAAAAGCCTTCCCCATCACCATACTGGTTTGCTGAGGAAGAACTCGAATTTTACCAGCGAGTTACAGACAGGCATGTTCTGTTTCCCATTACGGATAACCCATTCGTCAAGCTTAATGGGATCATGCTGAAAAATAACTCAGTCGAATTTTTATTTTACCGCACAGGGGAAGTACCGATGAATCTTTTTCAAGCACCACAATCTAGAACAAAAAATGTTCTTAGCCTTTTGAAGTACCGTATCTTAAAAACCGGCGTCTTTATAGCATGGATGGTTGTCGTATCGATGTTTTTTGTACCGGCTACATCGGCCGACACCTGCTGGTTCGATGGCGGTCAACCAGCCCAAGATATTGGAGGTGACGACCAAACGCCACCAACCACAGAAGATAATGCAGGTGGCAGCGAGGAAGCC
>JBCCSO010000457.1:0-4494 GCA_039199965.1 Chloroflexota bacterium
ACCCGGTCGATTCCCTCTCCAGACCGGTCCCCAGCTTGGATGAATGTAGAGTCCGCACCGTCTCCGGTAATAATGACGTCATCAAAAATGTCTAGGTCGCCAGTTAGACCACTGTCTTCACCCATCCCGTCAATGGAAAGGGTGAAAAAACCGTCCGGTAGAATGATCGTGTCCACACCGGCATTTACACCTTGGCTAGCCTCATGCAGAGCGGCCCGGAGCGTACACAGCCCGTTCTCGTCTTTACAGACACCATCCCCCGGATTGGCGTCAATCGAATCAAGTGAACTGTCTACAACAAAGGGTTGGTTTGCTGCATCGGCTGAGTAGGAGAAACCCAAAAAGGCTACAAATCCAATGAGTAAGAGTCCTATCCAAATTCTACTTTTTCTACTTTCGTTAAACATATGATTTTTATATCTGTGTGTATTCGGCCGCTGAGTTAGCGACGGAGGGGCCACATCAGCTTGAACTCTCACCTAAATAGGTGGTAATTTCAGCAACCGAATAAACACTTAGCATTTCTTTCCTTGACAAATAATGATTGTTGGCCTGTTTACATGACGCGCACATCTGGCTCGCGAGCATCATCTGAAGTTGGCACAATTCAGGCAACCACTGTCATAGCACAAACTATCTACTTTACTATCGATAATTTCTTTAGATTGGGGATGAAGATTGGGCAGGACGTGATGATTGTGGTGTGGTAAGTCAATAACATTCCTCTGGTTTCAGTATAACCTTAACCGATTCAAGTCAAGAGAACCGATCTCAAAAAATCTTATCAAAATGAATATTTTCGCCTCAAATTTTCGCAATCTTAACAGAGGTCAGCACTCAGATGAATTGAACTGGACCTCTGATCCATAGGTTTTTCGGACCATTTCCAATAATCTTTGTTTTTTAACCTGTTCAAACAAAAACAATTCCGCGCAATCGTCGACAATCCTCACTTATTTATCCAGCCCTAAACTCTTTTTTGGGGTAACTTTCACACCAAGAAGCTGATTTTATTTTGGCTTCGGCCGCTTTCCGGTAGAATCAAAGGTAAGTGGAAAAAAGGGGGCAATCTGTTTCTTAATCATGGAAGGCAGATTTAAGTTCAAAACAAACATTACTCTCCCATCTCAAAAACCTTGGTGTTTGGGAGGAAAAGCAACGAGATTATTCGCTCGTCATCCACTGTATAGCGCGGCTGCATCACCGATACATTTCAACTCTCTGGCCGTCCACCAAGCAATCTTCAGCATCTAAACGACAAAAGACTAATTTCTCATTCATCATAATTACCCAATATCGGTTTCTGTTGCTCCATGGCAATCCGAACTGCTCAAGCATATTTGATCGTCATACAGCCATTCCAAAAATAGCTTAGGGCTGAACTTTAAATATATGTTCCAAGCTTAAAGCTCAACCGGGAAGGATCGAGATTAAAGTTGAGACAGTTATTAAAATCCTGATCCTTAGTGTTTTGTAAATGAGGTATTGCTTCATTACTTCATTAAAGAAAAGCGATTAGAAACACTTTATGCCTCGTCACATAAACATAATCATCACTCGAAAGAAATTTGACGAAGCTCTAGAACACGTAGAGAAATCCTAGTGACTAACCTTTTACGAGTTTTCATTCCTTGGCAAATGACTCGCATACAGCTTGTCAGTGTACAAGCTTTTTGCATCGGTGCCTGTTCAGTTATTTACTTAGCATTGGCCAATGCGTTTTTTTTGACCTACTTTGAGCCAACAGATCTACCTTGGGTACTACTTACCGCTGCGGGCGTTGTCCCATTATTCACATTGGCCACCTACTGGCTCTTTCAGCGCACATCACCGCAGCAGCTATTGACAACCATTTCTTATACTTTTTTGGTGATCTTACTGCTGGTATGGATAACAGCATTCATTTTCAACCGAACCGGTTTTGCCTTTGTTTTGATGGTTGGGATATTTTTATTCAACGGTAGTCTCTTGTTTACCCAGTCCATCATCACAAATGCATTCTTTAATGCCCGCGAGATGAAAGACCATACCGTTCCGTTTGTGACATCTGCTGTGGCTGGAACCTTACTGTTAGGGCTCACCATACGGCCGTGGGTACTGCTGCTCAACAACCCGGTTCACCTGCTCATTCTGGGTTCCATTTTCCTGATCGGGTTTATCGCTTTCTCCGGCTTATCTTTTGAGTCCTTAGAAGGGCAGTCTAACCACATTGACTCACCTAGCAGTTCGATACGAACCCAAATTTTATTGCTCAGCCGTCATAGCCTGATGCGGAGCGTGTTCTTCTACCGCTCGTTATCAGCCTTTGCTGGAGCTATCCTTCTTTTTGTTTTCCTTATGCAAGCGGATCGGTTTATTCAAGATTCAGCCAATGTGCTGGCCCCGTTCTTCGCTAACTTTTACGCGCTCGCACAGGTCATGGCGGCCGGGCTCCTGCTCTTCATAGTTATGCCGCTGCTCAAGCGGGTTGGATTGAGCTTTGGACTCATTACAAATCCAATTATCAATTTATTCTTTGTAGCCCTACTCATGATCGTGGCAATTTTTGTGCCTAATCAGCTGGGGCTGTTTTTCTGGCTATCAGCACTTGGTATGGCAGCCAATCTTATCGCTTTATACGCCACGGCCGAACCGACGCTAAACACCATGTTTGAAATTGTGCCTCAAGCGGACCTGCATGCCTCTAGGCTAACGCTAGATGGTTTGGGTACACCGTTGGGTCTTGCTCTAGGGGGAATTGTCCTACTCGTCATCAACCAACTGCCCAGCGGGAATGCAATCGCTACATTGGCGACACTCCTGATCGTTTCAACCGCATGGGCGCTCTCAGCCCGAAGTACGTTTAACACTTACAAACAAACCCTTCAGGAGCGACTAAACAGCCGCATGCTGGATGAGGTTGATCTGTCGCTTGACAATGCTGAAGCGGTTAAACATGTAGAGAGCATGATTGGTACCGGCAATCCCCCCTTGATTCGCTTGGCTCTTAGCCTGTTACAGAATGACAATCACCCTACCTATCAATCTCGTCTGGTAGGGCTCCTTAATTTTCGCAACGAAAAAATTCTATCAGATGTGTTAGACCGCATCGAAGAAGAACGCCTTAATTCGCTTTACCTAACGATGTCAAAGCTGTTTGACCGCCATCACTCTAGCCGCGTCAAAGGGCATATTTTGCGGGTGCTGAGTGCTTGCAATCCAATAGAAAGCAGCGATTTTGTCCAAGCTTATCTGGATGATCCTGATCCTGAAATTAAAAAGGGGAGCATGGTAGGGCTACTCAAATACGGTGGGATTCCGGGCAGCGTTCATGCAGGTATGCGTCTACTTGAGTATGAAGGGAGCGCAGACCCGGATGACCAAATGTACACGGCCGGTATTTTACAGGATGTGGGGGCATCAACGTACTACCAACCCCTTTTAAAGCAGCTGAGCAGTCCGTTTGATGAGGTACGCAATGGGGCGCTACAAGCAGCCACAAAAGTGGTTAACCCGCAGTTGATTGATGGTATCATCGCCAACTTATCAGATCGCAATACCCGTTCGGCCGCCATGTCTGCCCTACTCGCGCACGGCGATCATTTGCCACAGGAAGCCCAGATTATTCTTAGCGACAGCTCTGATCACCAACCTAATAAGCACGTGGTTGCGCGAATAGCGAGAGTACTGGGGCAGCTCAAGTCGAAAGCTGGTACAGACACTTTACGCCAGCACGTTAGCCATACAGATGTCGTTATCCGTTCGGCCGTACTGAATGCGCTGCGCAGCAGCCAGTATTCAGCAGCAAGCAGCCAAGAAAAAGAGGCTGTTGAGCAACAGATCGATGTTGAACTAACCCATCTAGCGGAATTATTCGCTATCCAAAAAGATATTGGCGCTGGCAAATCAATGAAACGATTGATTGATGCGCTAGATATTGAAGCCAACTATCTGCGCGAGAGGCTGTTCAATCTATTTTCATTCATCTACGATCGCAGCACCATCTGGACCGCTCACAGCCATATTCTTTCACACGATGAAAAAGAACGGAATCTAGCGCAAGACACCTTAGATGTATTGCTAAGCGACAAACACAAACAAGCAATTTCAACCGTGACTGATCCTACAATGTCACTGGAAGATCAGCTAAGTATTTTAGATCGCTGGATAGATATTCCCTTCCCACAGTCACTTGAGGCTCGCACGCGTGATCTAATTAATTCACCAGAAACGCGCGGCTGGACCAAATCAAGCGCCATCTATTCGGCCGCAAAAAGCCAGCTCATTTACCTAACGAATGATATTGAGAAAGCAACCGCAAGCTCTCATCCCATCGTTCAAGAAACTGCTATATGGGCAGCTGACCACCTAAATAACCAGTCGAGGAGTAACCAACCCATGTTAACCATTGAAAAAGTTGCCATTTTAAAAGCAGCCAGCATTTTCAAAGACACCCCGGATAATGTTCTCGCATCTGTGGCTTCTATTGTTCAAGAAATACCGCTAGAGGCCAAT
>JBCCSO010000458.1:0-4484 GCA_039199965.1 Chloroflexota bacterium
AGCCTGACTCCACCAGTCTCTTGGCTTCATCCGTTTACCGCGCTCTTCTCGTTTGTCCCACCACAGAGCCCATTTGCGGAATTGGGTCTGAGCCAGCTTTAACCACAATCGGTTTTGCCATTTGTTATATTTTCGATTGTAAGGACAAACCCGAATGCAAATCGAGCAATCACTGTTCTTGGCCACCCAAAAGCTAAAGCATTTTTCCCCGTCTACTGTCCATTTGCGCACCCCTTTCAAATTTGATTGATTGAATACCTGTGTACTAGGCTCACCTGTGGGGATGGCTTTGGGGGGACAACCTCTGGCACATGCGTTGCAGATTTCGCACATTTCTTTAACCCCAAACTTGATAGGCTGATCATGTGCTAGTGGCATATCTGTAAAAATCTTGCCCAACCGTACGCGCGGACCAAACTTGGGAGTGATTAGCAATCCATTCCGGCCGTACTCACCCAATCCCGCCTTAATTGCCAGCGGGATGGCTAGGGCCGTGTCGTTCATGCTAGCAACGGCGTTATAGCCTAAATTCCGAATATACTGAGCAATAGACAAAACAACCAGTGCATCGTGTGAGTAACCCAGTCCAGTGGCAGCCCCACTCAGCGCAGATGGCACTGTGCGCACCAAGTCATAATCCATCGCTTGAGCCGTGACGATGACATTGTCCAATCCGTCCGGTATTTCCTGCGGCTTTTCTGTTTTGGACATATCGCTAAATTTATTGACGTACATCCAGCGTTCATCATAGCCGGTAATGCCAACCATATCTGCGCCGAAAAAGCGACCGACCCGCTTGATTTCAGCATTGGCCTCGGCCGGGGTGCCAACATCAATCTTGGTTGCGGCCGGCTCGCGATAGAGTGAAAACTCATCAGAAAACCCCTCACGCCGATCCTGAGCTTCTTTGAGCTCAGTAAAAATGTCGCTGACGTGCCACGCGGCATTGCGCAAGGCAAAGTCTTTTTGGGTAAAACCATCTGCTTTGCGCCACGTTTTCAGCGGCTCACGATAAGTCTCATAGAACAGCTGACTTTTCTTAGACCGAATCCGGTCATCCCACCAAGACCGACGAAAGACATCATCTTTTTGATTAAAGCGCTCAAAGTTTGGCTGAATGTCAAATCCGGCCGCTTGGTCTGTATGTTCTTGGGTGGGTCGATTGATAGCTGTCATACGGCCAATTATCGTTGATTTTTAGATGAACTCAAATTACGGCCGTGTAATCAAACTTTGAAACCACTGCGGGCTCAAGTAGCATTGTTCCCACATGGATATTGCGAGGAAAAATGGCTGAAGTTCAAAATATAAAAGAGAAGCTAATTTTTTGGGTCCCATTTTTTTGCCTGTTTTTCTTCTTCTGGCGTGTCTACAATCCATTTACACAGCTCCCAGCTTTGGGTGATGCTTTAGAAATCTTATGGGGAATATCATGGTATAACCACGCACTTTCTCAAGGCGTCAACCCGCTTCTTTATCCATTTGTGTTTCACCCAGAAGGCTGGCAGGTTGGTTCACTGGCTCACACCCCGATTTTCTTCATTGGTGCCCAGCCGTTTTATTGGTTGGGTGGGGAAATTTTTGCCTACAATATGATGGCGATTATCCCCTTTTTCATTGCCTATGTTGGAGCTTTGAAATGCTTCCGTCATTTTAGTCAAAATCAATCTACCGTTGTGGTGCTGGCTTTAGGGTACACCTTTATTGCAATGCGCTCCAGCCGAGCAGGCGGGCATCTAAATGTGCTTTGGATGACCAGCATTTTACCGTTTTTGTGTGATCGTATTTTGACATGGCAGCAGCTTAAAGCTGATCAAGATACCCTGTTTAACAAAAGCCTTTTGGGGGCTGGAGTCGCTTGGGGACTCATGATAGGTTTTTCACTTTATAGCGTCTTCATGGCCCCGGTCACTTTTTTGTTTTTAGGGGGCAAACTTCTCCGCTGGCGCATTGTGCCTCAACTGGTTGTTGTGGGAGCGATTGCATTTGTGTTTGGGCTAACCGCGATCGGTCCGTATTTGTACGCCACAGCGAATGAAACTATTCAGCAACCGAATATTAATGATCTGATTCAGTTTAGCATTAGCTTGGACGCCATCTTCATTCCCAGTGTATTCCACTCGATTCCGGCTATCAAACGGCTTGCAGCTACCCTATACCCGGCCGGATGGGGCGGCTTAGAATCAAACACCTTCAACTTTGGGCTCACCAGCTTAATCTTGATGATTGTCGGTCTGTTTCAAATACTAAGAGGGAAAGGATCTCGTCCCGCAAACGATTCTGTGCTTGTTTTAGCTATTGGACTGCTTCTAGCCATTGGCCCCTTGCTTAAAATTAGCAATCAAATTGTTGAGGCCCCTATTTTGACCAGCTTAAATCAAAGCCTATGGCAAACGGCCCATATTCTAAAACCGGACGTGTTTTTAGGTGAAGCTCCGGCCCAAGCCATCCAAAATGGTATTCCCCTTCCTAGCTATTTTTTGCTGGCTGCTGTTCCTAAATTTGAAAGTGCCCGCGTAGTTGCTCGGTTCGCTTTTATCGCATTCATAGGTCTGCTAGGGTTACTCGCACTCGCGCTTGATACTTTGCCTAACTGGCTACGACTGCCGCTAATGCTGCTGTGGCTGGTCGAACTCCTCCCGATTCCAACTGCTGCACTTGCTCTACCTCTTGAAACACTGCATCCCGCGTATAGTTGGCTGCAAACGCAGCCCATGAAACCAACCGAGGGGATTGTGGATGTGCAAGAGCAGATCATTCATGGGCCGGACACGCTCTGGTCAGCATGGCAGGTGCGGACACCCACGGCCGCCAGCATCGGTTCATTTTTTTCTGAACAGCATGTGGTGCTGCGCGAATACACTTGGGATTTTGTTTACCGGCCGCCGATTGATCAGGCCCGTATGCTACGCGCATACACCATCCGGTATGTCTTCATTCATAAAGACCACGAACGAGAACAGTCGCTGTACGGCTACTTTGGTGATCGGCCAGATTTGTTTACCCAAGCAGGCTGCTTTGAGCCAGAATCAAACAGCGGCCTTCCCCAAGAATGGCTCTACCCGATCTGCGTAATCGAGGTGTTGCCCCATCCGGTTACAAACCTGTTTCCGACTTACGGCTGGTCAGATGAAGAACCATGGGGGATGTGGTCGATTGAAGAAGACCCTAGATTTGACTTTGTCGCTACGGCTGCTGCATCTCACCGTGTGGAGGCTGAAGTGTTCCCATACTGCGTTGACGGGCAGCTTCAATCAATTGAGTTCTGGCTTGAGGAAACTCAGCTATACAAACACGAATGGCAAGACTGCGAACCGGCGCAGATCAGTTTTGCTATCCCGGCCGAATTTGTCTCTGTCGGATGGCACGAGATAAAAGTTAAGCACGGCTACGCCCTGAGCCCGGCCGCCTTAGGCACTGGGAACGACCCCCGTAAACTGGCTGTGGGGTTCAGTAAGTTATCTATTCGGCCACAAAACTAACCCTTCATCGCAAATCTGATAAACTTGTGGGCCACTCACTTTCCTAGTCATCAATTTTCAATCAACCGGTACACTAGATGCCGTATACTGAACTATGTCTGAACCGTTAAGCTTCAACGACGTGATTCTGCGTCTGCTCGAATTTTGGAAAGATCAAGGGTGTGTTATCGCCCAGCCATATAACGTACAGGTCGGAGCCGGTACGATGAACCCAGCTACTGTTTTACGCGTGTTGGGTCCTGAGCCTTGGAATGTGGTTTATGTTGAACCATCGGTCCGGCCGGACGACGGCCGTTTTGGTGAAAATCCCAATCGGCTACAAATGCATCACCAGCTACAGGTCATCTTGCAGCCTGATCCCGGCAATCCTCAAGAGCTTTATCTGCAGTCACTTGAAGCGATCGGCATTAACCGGAAAGAGCATGACCTACGCTTTGTTGAAGACAACTGGGAGTCACCCGCATTAGGCGCATGGGGGCTAGGCTGGGAAGTATGGCTCGACGGGCAAGAGATCAGCCAGTTCACCTACTTCCAACAGGCGGGCAGCATGGACCTTGACCCGGTGGCGGTTGAGCTTACCTATGGCTTAGACCGGATCATTTCAACCCTGCAAGGTGTCGATAGCGTATGGGACATCCACTACGGCAATACGGTCGGGTACGATCAAGTGTTATTCCGTGCAGAAGTAGAGCACAGCAAATACTACTTTAATGTGGCTGATGAAAACGCTCTGCGCCAGACCTACGACATTTACGAGCGGGAAGCGGGCAACTGTCTCGAGCACGGCCTTGTGGTCCCTGCGCACGATTACAACCTGAAATGTTCTCATCTGTTTAATGTATTGGACACCCGTGGCGCAGTTGGTGTTACCGAGCGGGCAAACTATTTCCGCCGGATGCGGAACATGGCGCGCGCCATTTCAAAAGAGTACGCCAAACAGCGTGAATCAATGGACTATCCGTTTAAGGAAGTGTCTCATCCCGCTTGGCACGCAAAGCCGCT
>JBCCSO010000459.1:0-4478 GCA_039199965.1 Chloroflexota bacterium
GTATGATTTGCCAGACGGTTCGCTACTCTACATCGCAACAGAGTCGCTTGTGCCAACCAGCGGGGATGATTGGGAAGCAAACGGGCTAACGCTTGATATTGTGATAGATCAACGATTTGGGGAAATTGCGCGCGACGGCCGTGATGAAGCGCTAGAGGCTGCCATCGAGGCTCTCAGCCGGTAGACACTCAGTCTTGCGCTTTATGCTTCAAGGCTTTTGTATTACTTGTATATTACGCTACCTTGTGGCACCAGATTTTTTCACTAATATATGATTGAACCGCCCGATTGACCATTGGGGCTATTTAGGCCAACTGTAAAAAGCTGGCCAATTTCATTTAAAAATACAGCAGTTGGCTCAAACGAAAGACTGACTTCTACCGGATTGTATTCAAAGAACTTTATGACTTTTGCTCCGCTTGCTTGGTACTTATCTTTGAAAAAAGCTCAAATCGGTACTTGTGGATACTCGAACAAGCCAACAGGCGTTCCAACTTTTTAGTAGAATGCAAATCATGAATTTGATTTACTGTCCCTTGGGTAACATATCATGATCGGATTGTACTTTTTAAAACTGTTTGAGCCTCATCCTTCAATTCGTGATCCCTATCTGCGCTTTTCACTCCCAAAACTATCTGCCTACTTGTTCTACAACATCTGCATATCAGTTATCGCCATCGTCTCATTGTGGACCAGCCTAGATCTTTATGATCTCAATCTGTCATGGTTCCCCTTCCAGCCGCACATCAATCTAGTTATATTTAGCCTTTTGTATTTTTGGTCTAGATCACGAGCGACTAAATGGGTTGCTGAAATAACCATTCTACACAGCATTAGTTTGTCTTTCCTCGGCCTCTATATGGCTCCAAGTGAAGCGGTGTTTGTGGTTACATTCATGCTTGTTGCGCTGCTGTTGTCCACTATGTTTTTATCATTAAGGGCCACTTTTGGCGTTTATATGATTACAATGGTAGTGCTGTTTATCATCCAGCAGCAAGCACAAGATGAAAACAGTGATGCGTTCGTCGTTGCGTCTGCTGTATATCTGTTTGGTGGGATGGTTTTGCTTTTGCAAGCGTGGTTTCAGCGCTCGTACGAGGATTTCCGCGTGTCTGAACTGGAAAAGAGCGAGCTCAGATATCGCACTCTGCTATCAGAGGCCTATGATGGGATTATTACTGTGTACCAAAATCGGGTTGAAACCATTGAACCAAAGCTGGCTAAGCTGCTGGGTTTTCCGGCCGAGAAGATTGTGGGAAAACCGATTAGCACCATCTTGTCAGAATTTGAGATTGACCGGATTGAACCGGTTGGGGAGACGGTAGGGCTGGGCCATAATGACGAGCAAATCAATTTTGAATATGTAATGGTGGAAGACCACGCAGGTGAATCTAATATGCTGGCTATCGCGCTACGAGATGTGACCGAACAGCGCAAGACGGCCGAAGCACTGGCCCACGCGCAGCGCGTTGACAGTATGGGGATGCTAGCCAGCGGCATTGCGCATGATTTCAACAACATGCTGACCGGCATTAAAGCGCACGCCTACGTGGCACAGATGAAACTGCCGCAGGATAGTGCTGCTCAGAAGTCTTTGGGCAAACTTGTATTAACCGTGGATCGAGCAAGCGACCTGACTCGGCAGCTGTTGGCTTATGCCGGAAAAGGTAGCTTCGAAATTAAGCAGTTTGACTTCAATCAATTTGCAGCAGACTTTCTCAAGCTGCTCGGTTCAAACCTGCCTCCTAAGGTTGAGTTAAACGTGTCGTTGACTGAGCAGCCCCTGCCGGTTACTGGAGATACCCGACAAATTCAGCAAGTTCTGCTTAATCTTGTTGTGAATGCTGCGCAGGCGATAGGGGAAGAGGCGGCCGGAGAGATTCATGTTGACACAGCCTGCGTGCGTGTGCCGTCAGATATGAGCCAGCCACCGACTATGTGGGATCGATCAATCCTGCCACCGGGTGACTATGTGCGCTGTCGCGTGAGTGATACCGGCCGGGGCATGGACGAAGCCACAATGAAGCGGGTGTTTGAACCGTTCTACACCACAAAAGAATCGGGCACCGGATTGGGGTTGGCAGCTACAATGAGCGCGCTGACCGCCCACGAGGGAAATTTGCAGCTGTTTAGTACGGTAGGTGAAGGAACAGAGTTTGTGATTTGGCTGCCCCTAACGGCTGAAGAAGCTCGCATTATTCGGCCGAATTAAAAAGAGGACATGTAGCACCCAGTAAGCTTTATGCTTGGATATTGACCACTTTGTTTTCAGGCAGATAGTGCCTGTCTCGTATCACTAGATTTAGCTCGCTGATAACCTTTTGGCTTCGAAAACCTTTGTTTTTAGTAAAAGCTACCCTAAAGAAGCTCTTTAGCCTGTGCCCAGCGATATCGGCCAACCTTTTCCGGCCGATTAAAGAAGTATTCCTCTAAATACGGCTCAATTTCCATCTGCCAAATCTGGGCAAGCTCAGCTTTTAAGTTGGGGGTCAAAAAGTAGGAAATTCCCAACGCATAGGCTGGATCATTAATGTCCGCATTGAGCTTTTCAAGCAGCTTGATCAGCCCGGCCGGGTCAAAGCCGGTTTTGTTCTTTTTGTGGTAGTGCTCAATGATGGAAGGCTCCGGTGCCAGATGAATACTGGCAAAGCGACGACGCAGTGCGTGGTCCAGCAGCGCAATTGAACGATCGGCTGTGTTCATGGTGCCGATCATGCGCACATTGGCCGGAATACTAAATTCTTCTCCAGAAGCGAGCTTGATCGACTCATTCCGATACTCGAGTAGCAGCATCGTCTCCCCAAAAATGCGGGCCAAATTCCCCCGGTTCATCTCATCAATGATCAAAACGGCAGGCCCATCATGATTGGCGGCTCTGTTGCAGAAGTTCAGAAAGACCCCCGGCCGGTTTTTCCACGTCATCCGGCCGCTGCTGTCCGTTTGCGGCCGAATCCCCTCCATAAAATCAGCATAGTCATAGGCCGGGTGGAACTGCACCGTTTCCACAAAGCCATCAGTGCCCCCAATCAGGTGCTTGGCTAATTCCTTGGCGATAAACGTTTTGCCGGTGCCGGGCGGGCCGTAAAACAGCGCTTGTTTGCGTCGTTCAATGGCGTCTCGCCAAGATTGTAGTTTTTCAAGGTCAAAACCGGTTGCTTCTGCGCAATCTTCCAGTGCGTAGTCGGGCGCTAGATCCGCCTTTGGTGGTTCATATCTCAGAGCTTGGTTGACATCATAAGCGGGTTCTGGTTCGCGCAGGGCGGTCGGCCGATCGAGTTCAATCTGCCCTTTAACATCTAATCCTTCCACCCGTTTTTGGCTTACGTCATATGCCACCCAGATCAGACTCTGAATGTCGATCATGTCTTTAGACGGATAGTCTCCGAAACCGCCCAGCTCTGCTTTTAGCCCGTGCCAGCTCTTTTTGTAGCGGCCGTACATGTCAGACGACAGATCGCTGACGTAGGCTTCACCGAAGCCCATAAACTGCATAAACCATTTGGCCACGCGGGGTTTAACAAATACGTCGGCCGATGGGCGGGTCATAAACAGCAGGTAGCTGGCGAACGGCCAGCGGTTTGGTAGGTTATTGAGCGTGCAGTACTCCGCAAAGCTATCGATCCGGTCAGGTGACGGCCGATCATCATACAGCAACGAGTAAATCTGCTGGCAAAACTCCCATTTGTTCAGTCCGTCTGCGTACAAGATGGCTAGGTCTCCATTGCGTGGCTGGGCGATGTACATGAGGTTGGTCAGGCGGCAGGCTTTCTCAATCCGGCCGATGATTTCGTCATAGCTTCCGGCCGCAAGCAGCTCTTTAAACGCTTTCCGGCCGATTAGATCTCGCGTTTTGGCTACCGCTTTCCGCTTGTAATCCACTTCATCCGCTACAAAGTCAGCGTGAGTAAACCCTTCCCAATTAGGGTACTTTTCGCTAACCAGCCGGATCAATTCTTGAGATTGCCAAGTGACCATGGGCTAATTCTATGTCAAGTTAGACGATGATGCATTTTGCTCAAACTAACTTGCAATTTGACCCTACTTTGGCTTACATTCACCCCATGCTCGATCAAGATCAATCAGAACATTCACCCCAGCCTGAGATACAACTTCCGCCTATTCCTTCAGAACCTGAAAAGAAAAACAAAAGCCCACAATTTAACCGGATGGGCTGTATTTCGGCCTTCATTCTTGTGGCGCTGGCTATTTTAGTATGCAGCAACGGAAACCGCTGGCTGTTTGAACCGAGCACTGTTTGGGGAGAAAGCTATGGCGAGACGTTTGTTTCAACGCTGGCGAGTGGCGGGACCCAATTCGCTATTCTGCTGATTATTGGGCTGAGCCTCATCTTCTTGCACCGCGATCGGTTCAAGCTGCTGCGCGGGATTGGGGCGGGGTGTTTGGTTGCGGCCGCTTACACCCTCATCAATGCTGTTCTCATCGGCCGGGACGCTATCCTTCCTTACCCCGGCATTCCA
>JBCCSO010000460.1:0-4471 GCA_039199965.1 Chloroflexota bacterium
CAACCGGAACGGAGTCAAGGTGCTCAAAGATGTCTCGCTCAAATTGCGCAGCGGTGAAATTGTGGGCGTAGCGGGTGTTTCAGGTAATGGGCAGAAGGCGCTGGCCGAAGCGATTGCAGGGCTACGAAAGGTTGAGTCAGGCTTAATCACAATCGAAGGGAAAGATGTGACCGATCTACCTCCGGCCGCGATGCTGGATGCAGGGCTGTCTTATATTCCAGAAGAGCGTATGCACGATGGGGCGATCAAAAATTTTACGGTAGCCGAAAATCTGATGCTTTCAGACCACGGCCGGGTTCCTTATGCACGCGGGATTTTTATGCAATTTAGCAAGATAGCCGAGCATGCCAGACAAATCATAAAAAACTATGAAGTAAAGACCCCTTCAATGGAAACCCCCATCAAAAATTTGTCAGGGGGCAACATTCAAAAGCTTATTTTGGGGCGCGAACTGGCCCGACGGCCGCGCGTCCTCATTGCGGCCCAGCCTACACGTGGGGTAGACATTGGGGCCATTGAGTACATTCACGAGCGGCTGCTGCAAGAGCGTGGAAACGGGCTAGCAACCCTACTCATTTCAGAAGACTTAGACGAGGTTCAGGCGTTATCAGATCGCATTGTTGTCATGTTTGATGGTGAGGTGATGGGGGTCGTCAACAGCGCAGATACGACAGTCGAGAAGCTGGGGCTTATGATGGCCGGAGAGCGCCAAACGTCATAATGCACCCTCAATCTAGAGGGGGATATTCAACAACAACTTCGTTTGAAACGGAAGCATCAACCCCTAAATAGGCGATAACGTCTGCTATGTTTTGAACGCTCATACGCAAGCCAAAATTATCTGGCATATTTCCCGGTGGCCCCACACATGGGCCAGTTGGGCAGTCTGGTGAAATAAAAGCGTTGGGCAGCAGAATAGATTCATAAAGGTAATCGGCCGCTGTGTATCCTTCAATCCGATCATCTAAGTTTTTGAAATTTCCTACCCATGGGCCAATTACGTTTGATCCTTCTACCGCTATTTCCCCATGACAAGCTACACAACCAAATGTAATTTTGTAAAGTTCCTCCCCAGCTTCTGCGTCGCCTTCAGGCAGAGTATTTACGGTTGGAAAAAAATCCCTCAGATTGGGAACTTTTGCCGATGGTGTACAGGAGTATCCCAGTTCATATTCGAGAATAAATGCTGTTACATCTTGTATTTGCCGTGCGTTTAATGCCGTAAAGGCATCGTAGCGGTAATCTAGGCCAAAAGGCGGCATTTCTTTTTCACTTTTTCCCACCGTTGTAACATTTAAAATGTACTCCTCAGCTGTCCCCTCCCAGCCCTCAGTCTGAAGTCTAATCCCTTGATCTTTGCAAAGCAGTTCACTATTGTTAAGTGATCGGCCTGAACAAGCTATTTGTTCACCAAACTGGTTGATGCATTCTTCGGCCCGGCCGTTTTGTCCATGGCAGTTGGCACAGTGCTCGTAATATACGGCCGCTCCCTGCTCAACCAATTTAGCATTCTGCGCTGCCGTCATCTCCCCCATACGAGATGTTTCTTGTAAGGCTGAATACCCTAAAATTGTCCCTATACACAAAAAAGCAAAGGCTGTAAGAAGTAGTTTTTTTAACACGCTTGATCGCTCCAGTCGAAAGCAGGTCCTGTATCAAACAGTCCCTTTATCAATCATTCTCAGAGTAGCAGAACTGTGTAATGCCCGTAGGAGGACGGGGAAATCATTATCAGTTCCAGTCAAATCAAGCTTAATTGATGATCTCGCGCATAGCCTCTCACCCTACCACCCCGGCACGGTGGGGACACCGGCCGAAGCAAACCCATTACTTTATGTTTGGTTGCACTTAGTCTTCGGATGAAAAGTCCATTTCAACGCCATTGCTGTTCATGACATCAATTTCTAAGTACGCCATGACGTCAGCAAGCTCTTGCGCCGTCATTCTCTCGGCATAATTCCACGGCATCCCGCTAGGCGGCCCAGAACAAGGCCCTGTCGGGCAGTCTGGCGATATGTGTGCGTTAGGCAACACTATCGACTCATATACGTAATCGGCCGCTGTGTACCCTTCACGCCTATTATCTAAGTCTTTAAAAGTGCCCGCCCAAGAGCCAACAGCGTTTGAAAATTCAACCGCTGGGTCACCATGGCAGGCAGAGCAACCAAATGTAATATTGTGAAGTTCCTCCCCCTTTTCAGCATCGCCAGCGCCCAAACCGGCTACAGTTGTTGGCAGAGTTATCTCCAAGGCTGCCTCAAAATCGGCACACAATTCAGCTGTTTCATAAAGCATGACAAAGTCTGTTATGTAATCAATTTCAGCATCGTTCAACCCGACCCCATCTAAATATTCACTGCTGTAAGCAGGCATACCAGACTCAGTGCGCCCCGCAGCGATGATGCTTTCGATATATGCCCGTTTTTCCAAATGCCAGCCCATTGCAGTCATTCTGCGCGATTCTTCACCACACAATAGATTAGATGAATTTAAAGGGCGTCCTGCACAGGCTATTGGTGAACCATTTTGGTCAAAGCACTCTAAAGATTCACCATTTATCCCATGACAAGCTGCGCACATTTGATCATAGATTGCTTGGCCAATTAGCTCTTGCTGTTCACTATCGGGTGTAGGCGTCAGTATCTCTAACGGTATTGGCGTTACGGCCGAGATTGAATCTTCTAGAGGTTCAGGGAGTTCAGCATTTTCCTGACACCCAAAGCCCAACAATAGAAAAATCAAAATAAGAGAACATTTAGTATATTGGTATAGATTTGCCATGCTTCATTAAACCGGTTGTTTTTAGTAGATTTATATAACGTATCAAAAGACTCTATCTTCCACAACAAAAGCTCTCCAGAACCAAACTAGATCACCTATTTAATTTTCAAGCGATTGGGTCACATTAATATGATTGCTGTCAGAAGCATCAATCCCTAAATAGGCAAGCACATCTGAAATATCTTGGGCCGTCATGCGTAAGCCAAAGTCATCTGGCATGTTACTTTGACCCGTATTAGAGTGGCTAGTACATAGTATGCCAACAGGGCAATCCTGAGAAATAAAAGCATTGGGGAGCAAAATAGATTCATACACGTAATCGGCCGCTGTGTACCCTTCGATCCGATCATCCAGATTCTTAAAATTGCCACTCCACGGTCCAACAGCGTTTGTACCCTCAACCAATGGGTCCCCATGACAGGCAGAGCAGCCATAGGTGATGTGAAAAAGCTCCTCCCCTTCTTTCCCATCACCCTCAGGCAAACTCTCTACGGTTGGAAAAAGCTCGCCAATCGATATTTCTCTCAAAGCTGGCGTA
The DNA here is from genome assembly GCA_039199965.1 of Chloroflexota bacterium. Classification (GTDB taxonomy): domain Bacteria; phylum Chloroflexota; class Anaerolineae; order Promineifilales; family Promineifilaceae; genus WTJY01. Next base: position 3,320 of record JBCCSO010000460.1, read on the forward strand.
CAGCTGAGCCACGTTTCATATTCCAGAATAAATGCAGTCACATCTTGAATTTGATGATCTGCAAGAGCGTTAAATTGATCATATCGATACTCTGCCCCAAACGGTGGCATTCCTGTTTCACTCTTGCCAATTGTGGTTATGCTCAAAATATATTCTTCTGCCGTACCTTGCCAGCCTTCAGCCTGTAGTCGAACCCCTTGATTATCACATAACAGCTCAGGTGTGTTTAACGCTCTACCGGCACAAGCCATCACCTCACCCAATAGACTAATACATTCTTCGGCCCGGCCGTTTTGTCCATGGCAGTTTGCACAGTGTTCATAGTAAACGGCCGCTCCCGCCTCAACCGATTCAGCCTTCTGCGCTTCCGCCATCTCCCCCGTGCGAGATGTTTCATTTAGAGCCGAATACCCTAAAATTACCCCCAAGCACAAAAGTGCTAAAGCTGTGAAAACTAGTTTTTTAAACATGCTTGGTTGCTCCTGTCTGAATCAAGTTCAGATTAGCAAGAGTGTGTAAAGCCCGTCGAAGGATGCAGCAAATCGTTATCATTTTCAGTTAAATCAAACGACAAAATAGCCATTAATCATCACTCATGAACGCACGCAGAACCTACTTACTCATCACATTTTCTACTGCCCTTTTTTTCACAATGTGGAGCATGTACACCGGCGTCTATCGGGTAGCGGCCGGGTTAACGCCTTTGCAGCTCGTATTGCTAGGCACCACGCTTGAAATTGCGATCTTCTTCGCAGAAGTCCCTACCGGCATTGTGGCAGACCTATACAGCCGCAAGTGGTCCGTCATCATCGGCCTTACCATTATTGGCGCAGGGTTTCTTTTAGAAGGAGCGTTACCGTGGGTGATTACCATTTTTGCCGCCCAAGCAGTTTGGGGAATCGGTTACACCTTTACCAGCGGTGCACAAGATGCTTGGCTCGCGGGAGAAATTGGTGAAGCTGAATTAGGTAGCACAATGCTCAGAGGCTCGCAGTTCGGCCGGATCGGATCGCTTGTCGGGATGGGTATCGCTGCTCTGATTGCCCTCTCATCTTCTGTGAACTTTGCGCTTATTGCAGGGGGCGTTGGCTATTTGATTATTGCCCTTGCCTTGAGTCTCTTTATGCCTGAAACCGGCTTTCAACCGGCCGA
>JBCCSO010000461.1:0-4468 GCA_039199965.1 Chloroflexota bacterium
CAATTGCCAAAGCGGGTGAACCGTCGGCCGAAGTCTCCCCATCAATTGAAATAAAACAGCTGGAATGTTTTCACGGCCGACGAAAAGTTGTTGACATTGAAGGGCTCCATCTGCCCAAAAAGCAGGTAATTGCACTGGTTGGTAACAACGGGGCAGGGAAGTCAACCTTGGCGGCCGGGCTATGCGGGATATTAAAGTCAAATGTGACGATGGTCGACGGGGCTGAGCTGGCTCGCAGAGAACGGCTCAAACGATTTTACATGGTGATGCAGGATGTTAACCATCAGCTCTTTGCCGAATCGGTGCTCGATGAGCTCATGCTCACCTATGAGTTCGATGACCAGCAAAAAATCGATGAAGCGGAGACTCTTTTAGAACAGCTAAACCTGCTGCAGTTTAAGGATCAGCATCCTCACAGTCTGTCAGGCGGACAAAAGCAGCGTACTTCAATAGCTACAGCCTTGTTTATGCAAAAGAGCTATCTGATTTTTGATGAACCAACGAGCGGGGTTGATTTAACTCATATGATGCGCATCGCGGACTTAATTGAGTCGATCAAAGAACGGGTAGAGCTTGTCCTTGTCATTACCCATGACCGTGAGTTTATCAACGCATGTTGTGATCACGTTATCGAGCTGGCTGAGGGCAAAATTATTGATCAGTTTGCGATTACTGGATAGCTTAAATGCACTACTCGTGCTTCGCCAAACTTCTTTTGCCGGGTGATGATTGCCAAAAGGGGAAGCTTTAAGTGTTTGTCCCAACTTGGAACCGGGCAATATTTGTTTGGTCAAACACTAGCCAAATTTTTACCAAGGTTAACACCCCTTTTAATCTTGTATTAGATTTTCATAAACAGCCTCTCATTTGTAGTTTTACGATTGGTAACGCAATCACTTACTCGAGTGAGTAAACTCGCGCCTACTTCGATAGCCATCCCCATTACCAAACAAACAATTTCCAATAGATGATCGAATTTTTGCCAATGCCTCGGTTTCAATCTGCCCTGCCAAATTAACGACGGTCAGAGCTGAACGAGAAGAGATTTAAAGAGAATTTTGTGAATAAAAATAACTTTCATAACACATTATGGGCGTGTAGACAGTGTGATCGCTGGTACCTGTGTCAAACAACCGAGCGCAATGACACGTGGCGCATGATTCACCTGACACCATCTGATGAAGTGCCACAAGAGCTGTGGCAATGCCAAGCATGGAAAATATGTGGAGCTGACCCATCCGCATGCCCCAAATGTGGCTCTGTACTCAAGCTAACACCCGCGATGGGTGAAAACCATACCAAAAGCCAATCTGTTTCATTTTTAAATTAAGGCGATTCACGAGAATAAATCACTCAAATACATCCTCAAAATCACTTCACAGCCAACCCTACGTTAACTGCGATGGTCAATTATTTTTGGGGATTGGCCTTAGTTAAAAACACGATTTCACTTAATGGTGAACCACCATTACTCCACAGAAATATGTCAAATTATCTAGTCTACGGTTTTTTTTACCAAAAAGTAAAACCCAAAAGGAGAAAATAATATGAAGAGGATTCAACTTTTTGTTGCATTTGTGCTGCTGTTTTTAATATTGGCAGCCTGTGGCGGGGAAAACCCTGTCGAACCAGAAGAGGAAGCGGCAGCTACGGCAGTTCCGACTGAAGAGGAGGCCGAACCTGAGGAAGAAGAAGTCGTTGAAGAGGAGTCTTCGGAAGAAGTTGAAGAGATGGTTGCAAAAGAGTGTGAAGCTGGCTTTCGTCTCTTTGAGCATGAATACTTAGGCGACCCTGTGTGCATCCCCAACGACCCACAACGTATCGCAGTTTTTGATGCCAATATGACGTCGGTCATGATCCAATTAGACATCGCTCCCGTGGCTCATCTTGATTTATGGATTTCAGGAATGCGGGATTCCCACCCTGAAGTATCAGATCAGATTGATAAGGTGATTGGAGAGTCTGTTAACGTTGGATTTCCAGGGGAGTTTAATTTGGAAGCGATCCTAGAAGTAGACCCTGACATCATTTTAACGGCTGCTCATTACATAGACGGGGTTGAAGAAGAGATGTCGGCCATTGCTCCCGTAATAGCGTATGACTACTTTACAAACAGCGCGGCCGATTACGAAGCGATTATCAGCCTATATGGTGAAGCCATCAATGCAGGAGATGAGATCGATCAGCTTTTAGCAGGTATTGACGACCGCATTGAAACCCTTAAAGCCAACCTTGACAATGCTGAAGACACCACTGTTTCTTTTCTAGCGTTTTATGGTTCACCTGATCTACAAGTTTTGCTTTCAAATTGGCCTGCTAGCCGCATCATGCGCGAAGTTGGTTTGTCTCGACCAGAACCACAAAATGTTGATAACGCCGAAGCGACAGAACTTTACGGAAATCCGTATTCGATTCAACCTTCCATTGAAGAACTCCCAAATCACGATGCGGATTACATTGTCACCATGGTCTTTGCTAGTGGTGACGATATGGAGACTACGATCGCTGAAACAGTAACTGATTTACAAGAAGGGCCGCTGTGGCAACAGTTAGAAGGGGTCAAAAACGGGAATGCTTATACCGTTGGTGGTCACTGGGTAACTGGTGGTATCTACGACATCCATAAGACCCTTGACGATATGTTTGAAATTTTTGTGGGCGTAGACCCGGCAGAGATATCACCCAACCCTGTTCTAGGTGCCGATACGATGGCCGCGGCTGATAGCGGCGTTTGTGACGCCGGTTTCCGTCTGTTTGATCATGAGCTGCTTGCAACTGATCCGGTCTGCGTACCCGAAAATCCCGAAGAAATTGCAATGATCGAAACATTTGGCATAGAGGCAATGCTCTTACTTGATCAGCCTCCCGTGGTGCAAATGGGCCCCTACCTTGATCAGCTTTCTGGCAACTTTCCTGACCTCGCTCCCCAAATCGAAAGCGTCTTTGGCAGTCTGCCTGATGCGGGTTATTTCCCACCTAATTTTGAAGTCATGATCGAGGCGCAGCCAGACCTCATCATCACGTTTGATTTCTTCTTAGATCAAGCTGAACAGTTTGAAGCAATTGGACCCACTGTGTTTATCAAGCTGGTACCGGCCGAATTGACGGTTCCCAAACTGATTGATTTCCATGCTGATTTGTGGGCGGGGGACGAGCTAATTGATGCTGCTTTAGAACCCTATCTTACACGTGCTGAAGCGATGGGTGAAGCGCTCGGCGATCAAATCAACGGAAAAGACATTGTTGTAGGCCGTTATGATGGCAACTTGCTCTTCTTTGGTGGAGCACCACCTTACTTGCTACTAGAGGATGCTGGTTGGGAACCGCGGCCTGAGTTTGCCGAAGCACTGGAATCGATCCGCGCCGATTTCCCATTTGGTATGCAACCTGTTTCGCTCGAGGAGCTGCAGGTGCTCGATGGCGATTATCTATTCATTTATGACTTAGCGCGCGATATGACAGAGCCGGATGTGATGAGTGAAGGATTGGCTGAGCTTCTAGATACACCGCTATGGGAAGGCCTGACAGTTGTACAAAATGATCAACGTTTCATCATGGATACCCGCTGGAACTTTAATAGTGTTCTCGCTGCTCACTATGTGATTGACGACATAGTCGAGGCGGTCAACCCAGAGGTGGCAGACTCAATTCCACCAAATCCGTTCGTTCTTGAGTAGTGGAACAAGTGCTAAAGCTGGTGAAATGATGGCAGGTACTTACGATTTAATCCCCGCCAGCAATGTTGAAGGATTCCTAGAATATGCCCCAGCCATTCCACTTCTACTGGGATATGAGCGGAACGGAAACACGATTTTGGTTGAGCATGCTTATGGCGAGACTGAAATACCGGCCGAAGGGTTCCCGATTTCGCTCGAGCACAAATACGGCAGCACAACCATCGATGAGCAGCCGCTGCGCGCAGCTCTGCCTGCGGCTCAACAAGGGCGCGAAATCTTCTTGAACTATCTGGTTGGTGGCGCGTTCTCATTCTCAAGCCCGCTCAGCCTCGAGTTCTTGCTGGATGAGATGATGCCGATGATTGAAGCGGCGATGGACGGTGATCCAACTACTGAAGTCCCTTAAGCTTAACGGGTAAGCCAATGGGTTAACGTGCGTTGGAACGTGAAAACAGATTTGTCTGAGCCCTCCAACGTTTTTTTAGATTTACCAGAAATTGAAGGTGTTGAGAAGCGCTGATAACACTTGCATAACAGCGATAAGATCAATTTTAACCGAGTTAAAGTTTTGATTTAACATCTGCCGATGTTATTTGCTTGGACGTACCATAAAATTCAACAATTCACTGAAATCAATCGCAGATTTCATGCTTGTTGCATCGATGCTTGTTGTATCAATTTGACCTAATAACCATGCTTAAAATGTTTAGAAAACCAGACCATAAAGAATACCCAGAAACAATTGACCTACTTTTAACACGTCGTTCTCTTGTGGCTAAAAACCACATCGG
>JBCCSO010000462.1:0-4464 GCA_039199965.1 Chloroflexota bacterium
ATTCCAGTCGTCACGGGCAGATAAGAGCAGCTCAAACGTCCCTTCCATAAAAAAGCTCATCAGCCCAACGGCCAACCCCACGCGCCAGCCTACGATTAGCCCTGCAGCCGCGATCACAAACAACCCAAACGTGACCCAAAGTTCACCAAAGTTAAATACAAAAATGAGGTAGACCATCTCAATTAGCGCAAAGACGAGGGCCACACGCATTCTGCCTGACTGGCTAGGATCAGTCACAAAGGTTTGAAAAAGCGGCCGGGTGGTAAAAATAACCATCAGCAAAAGAGGCAGAAGCATTTCTTGGACAGCAACACCAAATAAGTATGGATTGGTTCCACTGTCTGCGATTGTGGCTAGAGGGGAGGTGAAAATTTCGCCGCTAAACGACTGTGCCAAAATATAGTAGACAAAGGTGGCAAGAAAAATAGAAAAAGCAGAAAGGAACCAGCTAGGCCACTGGTTTCGGTCAAACAGGCTGTTGGGTTTGGTGAGCTGCTGGGCCTCTGTGCTCATGGGTTCGCTGGGTGTTGGTAGGGGGTCAGATTGGCTGTCTTGAGCCATGACCGCCCCTTTTGGCCAAATAGTTTGGACGCGCGGCCGGAAGTTGGCAACTATTTTTGCAATTTTGCTGTTTGACATGCTAACAGATTAGCACAACAGTTAGCAATTTTTATCGATAGCATGATGTCCGGTCAAATAAACTGATAAGCGGTTTACAGTTGGAGTGGCAAGTGGCAAGTGCATTAAATAGTGAAACCAGCGTAGCGTTTGTCGACAACTTCCAACAATCTGCGTTTGCATCTTGCCCACTTGCATCTTACACACCTGCTCACGTTTCAATCGTCAATCCGAAATCACAAATCGAAAATTACTCTGTCACAACCAACTCGACAAACAGCTGACGCTGATCAGCCAGCAGTGGGAAGTCATTCCGTTCTGGCTCAAATAGATCAGGATCTGGATTGTTGACATAAACCATGATGCGGATGGCATCACCAACAGCAGCCCCATCAATAGAAACCTGAAGATTGTGGAAAAGTCCGGCCGGGATTTTCTGCTGACCCAGCACCGTGCGCTCCCCATCTGCATTGGGGGCTGATTCAACAATAAGCCATCCATCCAAGGGTGTGGCAACCAGCATGACATCAACACCTGCAACAGAAGGGCTAGCGTTCACCATTAGCAAACCTTCTATATCAGAGCGTACAGGAAGCAGTAGTTGAGAAAGGTCTTCCGTCCCCAACATAATCGGTTCATCTTCTGGAAAGTCATACTGACCGCTGCCGTTTGAGTCATAGTAAAGCGACATCACAACCTGATTGGTTGCACTCCCCTGCTCAATATCAATTTCAAGAAATTCATTGCTCCCTTTCTCGATCTGAACCGCTCCTAAAATGCGGTCAGGAAACCCATCTTCATTGTCGTCACTAAAGGCGACCGCGTACCCATCGCGTGGAGTTGTGACCCGATGGATAAAAATTGACCCTTCCATCGGCTGATCAAATACGACCATTTCGGCCGGTAAACCAATGGCTAGGTCTTGCTGAATTGACTCTCCTTGAAAAATGACGGGTACGTCAATCTCCGCTTCAAACTCACCCTCATTGCCCAGATCATGCAGCAGGTGCAGCTGAATCTGGCTAGTTGCTCTACGCCACTGGATGGGGACAGAAATATCGGACCCACCGTCGGCCGGAACCGCTGCAAAGCCTAGGAGTTCACCTCCATCAATGCTGTATGCAGCTAGCCAGCCGGGTCCATCTAGCTGAGCCAAATCAACTTGTAGGAAACCGGCTTCACTCACAACATCAGTCTCAGTTTCAATAAACGGCCGACTGGCTGCCGTTTCTACTTGGATCGTTTGAATCAGAATGACATCTTCCACATGGTCTTCAAAAACCTCAGGGCCAATTCGGCCGCTGTGCAGTGCTACTTGAAGTTGGTTCGCTTTGATAGACGTCCCATCAACGACCAGCTTAACTTCGCCAATTTCACCCTTTTCGATTTCAGCAAACGCGATAACGTCATTGGCTTCTAGCTGACTACCAGAGTTTGGCCAAATAGCGATCCAACCATCCTCAGGCATTTTGACCGTGTCAATCAAGAGTACATCCTCGATATAAACTGGGGCATCATCCACAACTACAATTTCTGGTGGGATGGGGGTTGGCGTGGGGGTCGGTGTTTGGGTTGGCAGAGGCGTGGCGGTTGGTTCAACCGTCTCTTCTACCATAGCTATTTCTTCAGCTTCTGTTGCATCGGCTTCGGCTGGGATCTCGGTGGGTGCTTCTTCTTCAGCACCGCCACATCCCGTAAAAATTATCAGATTCAATAGTAGAAAACCTGACAATAAAAATCTAACTCTTCCATTCATGGCGAGGATTTTACCCTGCATGTCAAAAGATGCCGCCGAAAATCCAAAAAGGCTGTTCGATGCCCTGATTTTGACACTTAAACGCCCAACTAGAAAGGGGAAAATTAGAAAGGATGAAGGATAAAAAATGGTCCTAGTGCTTCGCCCAACTTCTTTTTATCCTTTCCCCTTTATCCTTTCACAGAGTAAAATCTCCGCCATGCAAAAAACACAGGTAGACATTCGACAAGGGCTAATCGATTTTGGGATTGGGCAACCTGGATTTTCCATCTTGCCCACAGAGCTCATTGAAACGGCCGCCGCTCACTGTTTCGGCCGACGGGACCCCGACCAAATCAATTATGGAGCTGAGCAAGGAGACGCCTACTTTCGAGAAAGTTTGGCCAACTTTTTAACTCCCCGCTACGGTTTCCCTGTTCATCGAGATGAGCTATTTGTTACGACGAGCAATTCAACCTCAATCGACATGGTCTGCGCGATGTTTACCAAGTCGGGAGACACCGTTTTCATCGAAGAACCAACCTACTTTTTGGCGCTCCGCATCTTTCAAGTAGATTATGCACTAAATGTGGTGCCTATTCCGGTTAGGGAAGATGGGATCGATCTAGATGTGTTTGAAGCGGAACTGGCCAAACATCGGCCGAAGTTTATCTACACCATCCCCAGTTATCACAATCCAACCAGCTACACGATGAGCCAAGCCAAGCGAGAACGCTTGCACACGCTGGCGCAAGAACATGATTTTCTAATTGTGGCTGATGAAGTCTATCAGATGTTGGGGTACGATGATGACAATCCTCCACCACCGGGGATGGGGCAGTTCACGGCCGAGGACAAAGTCATTTCACTGGCATCATTCTCAAAGATCCTAGCACCCGGCCTCCGACTAGGTTGGGCACAAACAGGGCCAAAATTAATGGAAAGGTTCGTTAATTTTGGCAAAGTTGCCAGCGGTGGCTCACTCAATCATGTCGTGTCTGGTATTGTGCGCAGCGCCATTGATTTGGGTCTGCAAGACAGCTATCTAGACGAAATCAAGCAGGTTTACAAGCAGCGAATTGACCTAATGGACACTGAGTTACGGAAGCAGCTACCCAGCTCAATCACATGGAAAAAACCGGCCGGAGGGTTCTTCTTTTGGCTCACGCTGCCCGATGGAATGAGCGGGACGCAACTGGCCCAAGCGGCCGATCCTCATAACATCGGCTTTGTGGCTGGGCCGCGCTGCTCAAATGTGGGGGGATTAGATCAGCACATTCGTCTGAGCTTTGCGTTTTATGAAGATGAAGACATCATCGAAGGGTGTCGCCGTTTGGGAGAGTTGTTTTAATTTGGTTCGTGGTTGCAGGTTTCAACGACCGCCGAGACGCTGAGGCTGCTGAGAAGTTTAATAAAGTGTGCAAACTTAATCGTTTTCGGGGGCGACTCACGAAGGTTTTGGTATGACAAACAATATTGTTGCTTTAGTAAACAAGCATGAGCTAGATGAGTACCATCAGCTTTTTGAAGAGAGAAGTTGGCCGAATGCCAACATCTCGTTTGACCCGGCCGACATTCCGCAAGCCAACATCCTGTACGGAGAACCAGATCTAATCATTCCCTATTTTCCGGCCGCAGAAAAGCTTGTGTGGCTGCAGTCAACGTGGGCAGGGGGTGAACCATTTCTAAAACCTGAAGTCCGAAAAGACTATACGCTAACCAATGCGCGAGGCATCTTCGGCCGAACGATTGCCGAATACACGCTCACCTATATTTTGGCCCACGAGCGCAATTTGTTTGCCCATGCAGAAAGCCAAACTAGGCAGGCATGGGAGCCGATTTTAACCGGCCGCTTGCGTAACAAAACCTTGGGCATCGTCGGTGTAGGTTCCATTGGTGAGGTGGTGGCACAGTTGTTTAAGGGATTGGGGCTGACGGTGCTGGGCTACACGCGCAGCAGTCAAAATTCGGTCGATGTAGATCAATATTTCCATCCACCCAGTGGGCTTACTGAAATGGCGGCCGCATGTGACTATATTCTGAACGTCATGCCGTCTACTCCGGCCTCAACCAACTTGCTCAACGCAAGCATATTTAAAGCGATGCGGCCG